>CAZKCJ010000130.1:0-6008 GCA_964550885.1 uncultured Rubrivivax sp.
CGGCGGCGCTCGCGGCGTTCGCGCCGTCGGCGGCGTAGGCGGCGGCGGCGGCGGCGGCGCACCGAGCGACGGCGGTACGCGCAAAGGTCGAGGCGATCGCCGGCGCTTCGGGATAATCGCGCGCCGCTGGTCCGCCCCCGATGCTGCCCTTCGCCCTCGCCCGCCCGTTCCTGTTCGGCCTGGACCCGGAGCGCGCGCACGACCTCACGCTGGACGCGATCGCCGCGCTGCAGAACACGCCGGCGCAGCGGCTGTGGGCGCAGCCGCGCGTCGATGATCCGGTCACGCTCGCCGGGCTGCGCTTCCCGAACCGGGTCGGGCTGGCGGCGGGGCTGGACAAGAACGGCCGCTGCATCGACGGCCTGGGCGCGATGGGCTTCGGCTTCGTCGAGGTCGGCACGGTCACGCCGCTTGCGCAGCCGGGCAACCCGAAGCCGCGGCTGTTCCGGCTGCCGCAGGCGCAGGCGCTGATCAACCGCTTCGGCTTCAACAACGACGGGCTGCAGGCCTTCGTCGCCAACGTGCAGCGCGCGCACGCGTTTCGCCGCGGCGGCGGCATCGTCGGGCTGAACATCGGCAAGAACGCGGCCACGCCGATCGAGCGCGCCGCCGACGACTATCTGACCGCGCTCGCCGGCGTGTACCCGCACGCCGACTACGTGACGGTGAACGTCTCCAGCCCGAACACGCGCAACCTGCGCACGCTGCAGGCCGACGACGCGCTCGATGCGCTGCTGGCTGCGCTGCAGCAGCGCAGCGCCGAGCTGGCGCAGGCGCAGGGCCGGCGCGTGCCGCTGTTCCTGAAGATCGCGCCCGACCTGGACGACGCGCAGCTGGCGGCGATCGCGGCGACGCTGCAGCGCCACGCGGTCGCCGGCGTGATCGCGACCAACACCACGCTGGCGCGCGACGCGGTGCGCGGCCTGCCGCACGCCGACGAGGCCGGCGGGCTGTCGGGCGCGCCGCTGCGGGCAGCCAGCGACCGGGTGATCGGTGCGCTGCGCGCCATGCTCGGGCCGCGCTTTCCGATCATCGGCGTCGGCGGCGTGCTCAGCGGCGCCGACGCCGCCGCCAAGCTCGCCGCCGGCGCCGACCTGGTGCAGCTGTACACCGGCCTGATCTACCGCGGCCCGGCGCTGGTGCCGCAAGCCGCCGCGGCGCTGAAGGCCGCGGCCGGCCGCTGAGGCGGCGTGGCCCGGCGCCACGCCGGCTGCGGCACGACCACCGATCGACCTGCCTGCGCGCAGCGGGGCTCGGTCGCTGGCGCGATCGACCGCCGGCGTCAGCGCCGCAGCGCCTGCGCCGCCAGCAGCAGCCCGATCAGCACCGGCTGGTGCAGCAGGTAAAAGCTCAGGCTCCAGCGGCCGAGCAGCGCCAGCGGCCGCAGCGCCGGCGCGAGCGCAGCGCCGATTACCGCCGGGCGCGCGCGCAGCAGCCACTGGCCGGCGGCCAGCCCCAGCAGCACCACGCCGAGCCACGGCAGCAGCGGCACGAAGTCCTCGGTGAGCGGCTTGTGCGTGACCAGCCCGACCCAGTTGGTCCAGCGGCTGTCGAAGAAGGGCGCGGCCACCAGCCGCGGCAGCAGCAGGCAGGCCAGCGCGAGCGGCAGCAGCGCGGCGCGCAGCGGCGCCGCCAGCCGCGCGATGATCAGCATCAGCGCGATGCCGTGCAGCACGCCGAAGCTGATCCAGCTGACCGGGAACATCAGCGCCGAGCCCAGGCTGACCAGCAGCGCGCCGCCGGCGATCTGCGCCCAGCGCCGCCAGAAGCGGCGCCACGGCTGGCCGGCGTGCAGCGCGACCGCGAGCGACAAGCCGACGCAGACCAGGAACAGGCTGAGGATCGCGGTGCGCTGCCCGGTCCACAGCGCGTCGGCGTAGAAGTTCTGCCGCGGCTGCAGCCAGCCGAAGTGGTTCAGGTCGAACGCGAAGTGGTACAGCGCCATCCACAGCATCGCGGCGCCGCGCAGCGCGTCGAGGCGCTCGAAGCGGGCATGGTGCGGAGCGGGGTTCAACGGGCTGCGGGCTGACGGCGCGGCGGCGGGCGCGGCGATGGTAGCCGCCGCCGCGAGCGGCCGACGGCGGCGCAGCAGGCGCGCATCCTGGCTGCGACGTGCCGGCGCACGCGGCGCACGCGGCAGCCGGACTCCGGCGGCCGCGTCCGGCCTTCTGGCAGCCGGACTCCGGCGCCCGCGGCCGGCCTTCAGGCGGCCGGCAACGGGGCGCCGTGGACCGCGTCCGCGCGGTCGGCCGCGCCGACCGTGATCCGGCGCGGATGCGTGTAGACCGTCACCTGGCCGTCGCGCAGCCAGCCGCACAGGGTGATGCCCTGCGCGTGCGCGGTGCGCACCGCAAGCGCGCTCGGCGCCGAGACACCGGCGACGATCGCCAGCCGCGCGCGCGCCGCCTTGGCCACCATCTCGAAGCTCAGCCGGCTGCTCAGCAGCACGCCGCCGCCTTCGAGCGGGAGCCCGTCGAGCAGCGCCCGGCCGATCACCTTGTCGAGCGCGTTGTGCCGGCCCAGGTCTTCCGCGACCCGCAGCGGCCGGCCGCCGGGGTCGAACAGCAGCGCGCCGTGCGCAGCGCCGGTGCAGGCCCGCAGCGGCTGACGGTGCTCCATCGTCTCGGCCAGCGCAGCCAGCGCCGCCACCGCCAGCTGCGTGCCCGCCTCCACCGGGCGAACGCCCTGCAGCAGGTGGTCGATCGCGTCGCTGCCGCAGGCGCCGCAGCTCGAGCGCACCACCCGCGCCGCGGGCAGCGGGCCGGCCTGCCGCCACCGCGCGCGGGCCAGCGCCGCGGCGCCGAGCACGATGCGCACCCGGTCCGGCTGCTGCGCGCAGCGGGCGATCGACTCGAGCTCGTCGACGCGGTCGAACAGCCCCTCGGTGAACGCGAAGCCGGCGGCCAGCGCGATCGCCTCGCGCGCGTCACCGTCGACCAGCCAGCCGTCACGCGGCACGAAGCCGGCGGGTTCGCCCGCTTCGGCGGCCTCGGCCGGCGGCGTCCACATCAGCACGAAGCGGCCGACCTCGGCCACCTCGACCACCAGCGGCGCCTCGTCGATCAGCCGGCACAGGCGCGCACCGGCGCGATCCGCGTCCGCACGCACCGCGGCCACGGCCACCGCCCCGGGTGCGCTGCGCCGGGTCATGCGCTGCGCCGCCCGGTGCGCTGCACCGACACGCGCACGATGTCCGAGCCCGAGCCGGTCGCGTCGGTCAGCTCCAGGCTCATCGCCGCCACCGTGTTCAGGCTGGGCGCCTGCAGCTCCTTCGCGTAGGGCGTCGCCCAGTGGTCGAACTGGCCGATCATCAGCAGCGTGTCGGGCCGGATGCCGGCGGCGAGGATCGCCGGCCCGCGCGTCGCGTTCACCAGCGAGGTGATCTCGAGCTCGTCGCCGTCGGCGATGCCCAGCGAGCGCGCGGTCTGGCGGTTGATCACGATGCCGTGGTGGCCGCGCACGTTGCCGGCAACCTCGTGCATCTGCGGGATCGACACGTTGCCGCTGGCATGGAACTGCATGCTCTTGGTGGTGATCAGCCAGAACGGGAACTCGGCCGGATCGCGGCCGGCGTGCACGATCGCCATCTCCCAGCGCTTGGGCACGTCGTCCCACGCCGGCAGGAACTGGTACTCGGCCAGCTGCTCGTCCCACCAGTGCATCCCCGCCGCGTGCAGCCGCCGCGCCAGCTCCAGCCCCGAGCGCATCAGCCGCTCCTGGTAGGGCAGCTCGAAGCGCAGCCCCTGGTCGACCATCGCCGGGTACAGGTACCAGCCGCGCTGCGAATAGGGCCGCGCGTAGAAGCCGTGCTCGCGGAACCACGACAGATCGTGCACCTCCGCACCGCCCGACAGCGCCCAGGTCGCCGCCCTGCACTGCGCATCCCAGATCGTATCGACCTCGTGCAGACGCTGTGGATCGAGCCCGAAGTCGAAGCCGTCGCCGCGCAGCGGCACGCCGCCGGCGCCGCGGTTGATCGCCTCGTTGTAGCGCTCGAGCAGGCCGGTGCGCCGCGCGAGCTCGCCGCTGATCCAGGTGAAGTCGCGCGCCTCGCCCAGCGGCTCGATCGCCGGCTGGCGCAGCACGAAGCCCTCGTGCTCCCAGTACTGCTCGACGAACTTGGTGCGGCCCAGCCGGATCAGCTGCGTGCTCTCCAGGTCGGTGGCTTCGGGCAGCAGCAGGTCGGCCATCCAGTTGGTCTCGTCGATCGTGTACGCGAAGGAGACCATGAACGGAAAGCCGGCGATCGTCTCGACCAGGTGCCGCGTGTCCCAGAACGAGATCGCCGGGTTGGTGCGGAAGGTGATCCACACGTCCGGGTACGCGGGCTGCGGCCAGTTCGGCGGCGACTCCTTGGTGAACATCCAGGCCAGGTGCGTCGGCCCCAGCGCCTGCGACCAGGGGCCGTTGCCGGCCAGCGGCACCAGCGTGCGGTGCGCGTTGCGCCCGTTGCGCCGGCCCGGCTTGCCGATCCAGTGCTCGGCGTCGGTCGGGTTCAGGTCGTTGTGCAGGAAATCGTCGACGCCGGGGCGCACGCTCTGCAGCCGGTCCTCGTGCGGGCGGTTGATGCGCACGGTGGTACCCAGCGTGCCGCCGGGCACCTCGAGCGCGCCGACCAGCACCGCCAGCACGGTGCGCGCCCAGCAGCACTCGAACGCCCCCCAGCCGTTGTTGACGGTCTTGCCGAGGGTGACCGCGACCGGCCGGTACGGCAGCGTGCGGCCGTCGATCTCGATCGTCGCGCCGACCGACGCGGTGTCGACGAACTCGTTGGCCACGCGCCGGATCGTCTGCGGATCGACTTCGCACAGCGGCCCGGCCCACTGCGGGCTGTACGGCGCCATGTGCTCGACGAGCTTGTCGAAGGCAGTGGTCGCATCGACTTGCGCATGCGCCCAGCGCTCGTCGTCGGGCCCCTGTTCGTAGCACAGCCCGACCCGAAAGCTCCCCGACAGCGCCGGCACCGCACCCGGCTGGTCGTGGACGACCGCGCTGCCGGACACCGAGTCGAAGACCAGCGGCTTGCCGCTGTCCGGGTCGCGCAGGTAGAACCCGTTCGGCCCGACCAGGTACGGCGACGCGGTGCGGTCGCGCAGGAACGGCAGATCGAGGTCCGCGCGCGGGCGTTCGTGCAGCATCACGTGAATCAGCGCGAACATGAAGGCCGGATCGGTCTTCGGCTTGATCGGGATCCACTCGGCCGAAACCGCGCCGGTGACCGACAGGTGCGGCTCGATCACGATCCGCCGCGCGCCCCGCGCCCGCGCGTTCGCCTGCCGCATCACCGCGGACGGCCCGCCCGTGACCTCGACGTTGGCGCCGAAGGACAGGTTCAGCTGCACCAGCGGGGTATCGGCCGATACCGTGAACGCGCGATGCCAGTACTCGCCGTACAGGTGCTCGGAGTGCACGCACTTGACGCCCTGCCCGGAGCCGAAGCTGTAGTCGATCGTGCCCCAGGCCGCCAGGAATGCAGGAAAGGTCCCCATGTAATTGGAGGGCGTGCCGCCGTGCCCGAGGCTGACCGCCACCCGCGGGTATCCGGCGTCGTCGGCCAGCCCCAGCTCCTGCACGCGCGTGAGTTTCGCGGCGATCAGGTCCAGCGCCTCGTCCCACGAGATCGGCACGAAGCCCGGGTCCTCGTCCATGCCCTTGCGCGGATTCGTGCGCTTCATCGGACGCAGCACCCGGTAGGGGCTGTAGGTCTTCTGGATCAGCCCGTAGGCCTTGACGCAGGGCCGGCCGTCCGACGGATGAATGCCGATGCCGTCGTGATTCGGCGCGATCGAGGTCGCCACCCCGTTGCGGACCTCGACCCGCAGCAGATCGGGGCCAGCAACGCAGTTGTAGCAGTAGGTGGTGACGAAGCGCCTGCCCTCGCCCGCAGAACCGGATGCCTTCGCCAGCGCCATCGAGATACCTCCACGCGAGCTCGACCGAAATCACGGCGAGCGGATTGAATTCCGCTCGATTCTAGATTCCGTATTCGGGCGATGCCGGTATTGCCA
>CAZKCJ010000130.1:6018-6980 GCA_964550885.1 uncultured Rubrivivax sp.
AGCTATGCAGCCGGTTTCCTAGCCTCGCCGCTCGCTCTCAATGCGAGTATCCATAGATCGTCCCGACACGCGCCATACCTTGAAATCCAGGTTTCGCCGCACGCCCACGAATGCCGGTCCACGCACCAGTATTCGGCGAAGCCTGCAGGCTATGCATCGGGATTCCTAGTAAACCCACTTCCGCGTGGTCTGCAGGACGACCGCCCCGCCGCGCCCCGGGTCGCCGCGGCGCCGGCACCCGGTGCAGACGGCGCACCACCGCCGATCTCACGCGGGAGCCGGCGCGCTGCGGGCGGGGGCGGCGGTGGTAGGCTGCGCGCCTTTCCGACCGAAGGTCTAGAAGCCCCGATGGCAGACCCCACCCTCCCCGCCACCGGATCCGCTGGCGCTGCAGCGGGCACCGGTACTGCCGCCGCGGCCGGCCGCTACCGCAGCGTGTTCCGCCCGGGCCTGTTCGCCGGCCAGGTCCACTGGGTGACCGGCGCCGGCAGCGGCATCGGCCGCTGCGTCGCCCACGAGCTGGCCAGCCTGGGCGCGCACCTGATCCTCAGCGGTCGCAGCGCCGAGCGACTGGAGCAGGTCGCGGCCGAGATCGCCGCCGACGGCGGCAGCGGCGAGTTCGTCGCCTTCGACATCCGCGACGAGGACGCGGTGCGCGCGGCGGTCGCGCCGGCGGTGCAGCGCCACGGCGCGATCCACGGCCTGGTCAACAACGCCGGCGGGCAGTTTCCGGCGCCGCTGGCGACGATCAGCCGCAAGGGCTTCGATGCGGTGGTTGCGACCAACCTGAGCGGCGGCTTCCTGATGATGCGCGAGCTGTTCGTGCAGAGCATGCAGCAGCACGGCGGCGCGATCGTCAACATGACCGCCGACTTCCGCAACGGCATGCCCGGCATGGGCCACTCGGGCGCGGCGCGCGCCGGCATGGCCAACCTGACGCAGACCGCCGCCTTCGAGTGGGC
>CAZKCJ010000130.1:6990-7906 GCA_964550885.1 uncultured Rubrivivax sp.
GCACGCCGGGGTGCGGGTCAACGCGGTCGCGCCCGGCTGGGTCGCCTCCAGCGGCATGGACCGCTATCCGCCGGCGCTGGCGCCGCTGATCCGCGGCCTGAAGCAACACGTGCCGCTGCGCCGGCTGGCGACCGAGGCCGAGGTCAGCGCGGCGATCGTCTTCCTGCTGTCGCCGGCCGCGGCCTTCATCACCGGCGCGCTGCTGCCGATCGACGGCGGCGCGCCGCTGGGCAGCGCCGCCTTCCCCAGCGCCGACCACGAGCGCTCGCAGCCCTTCGAGGCTTTTCACCGCGCGCAGCCACCGCAGGTGCTGCGATGACCGCTCGCCACCCCGCCACGAGTGCGCAGCCGCGCCGCAGCGAGGCCGAGCAGCAGCGCTACCACGCGGTGCTGACCGAGCTGTGGGAGCAGCGGCTGAGCTTCAACCGGCTGCTCGGGCTGAAGGTCGTGTCGCTGCAGCCGGGTGACGTGCGGATGCGGCTGGACATGCGCGCCGATCTGGTCGGCAACTACCTGCAGGGCCGGCTGCACGGCGGCGTGATCTCGGCGGTGCTGGATGCGATCGGCGGGCTCGCGCTGCTGGTCGCGCTCGGCGAGAAGCACGCCGACGAGAGCTGCGAGCAGGTGATGCACCGCTTCCCGCGCATGGGCACGATCGACCTGCGGGTCGACTTCCTGCGCCCCGGCATCGGCCAGCACTTCGTCGGCCGCGGCGAGGTGATCCGGCTCGGCGGGCGCCTGGGCACCACCCAGATGCAGCTGCACAACGACGCCGGCACGCTGATCGCGACCGCGACCGGCTCCTTCGTCGTCGCCTGAGGCCGGCGGCGCTCGCACCCGCGCGTGGCAGGCGGGGTGCAAGCAGCGTGCAGCGTGCAGCGTGCAGCGTGCAGCGTGCAGCGTGCAGCGTGCAGCG
>CAZKCJ010000131.1:0-3949 GCA_964550885.1 uncultured Rubrivivax sp.
CTGTGCATTGCCGGACGCACCCATGCCGGATTCGAGCTCGACCTGCGGCCGTGGATCGAGCCGTGGTGAGCCGCTGCGGCCGGCGCGGCGCAGCGCCCGCCGCGGGCGCGACCCGGCGGCCGCAGCACACCGGAGGAAGCCAGCGATGAGTGCCCCGCGCGTGGAGTTCTTCTTCGACTTCGGCAGCCCGAGCGCGTACCTCGCGTACACGCAGCTGCCGGCGATCGCCGCCGCCTGCGGCGCCGAGCTGGCGTGGCGGCCGATGCTGCTCGGCGGCGTGTTCAAGGCCACCGGCAACGCGAGCCCGGTGACGGTGGCGGCCAAGGGCCGCTGGATGCTCCAGGACCTGCAGCGCTGGGCGCAGCGCTACCGCGTGCCGCTGCGCTGGAACCCGCACTTCCCGGTGAACACGCTGACGCTGATGCGCGGCGCGGTCGGGCTGCAGCTGCGCCGGCCGGAGGACTTCCGGCGCTACGTCGACGCGGTCTACCACGCGATGTGGGTGCAGCCGCGCGACTGCGCCGACCCCGCGGTGCTGGCCGAGGTGCTGGCCGGCGCCGGCATCGAAGTGGCGGCGTTCCAGGCGCTGGTGGCCGACCCGCAGGTCAAGGCGGCGCTCGCGGCCAACACCGACGAGGCGGTCGCGCGCGGCGTGTTCGGCGCGCCGGCAATGTTCGTCGGCGAGCAGCAGTTCTTCGGCCAGGACCGGCTCGACTTCGTGCGCGAAGCGCTGCTGGCCGCGGCCGCACCGGTCGCCGCGGCCGCAGCCGATGCCGCCCGGCGCCCGGCGGCGATCGCCGCGCTACAGGTGCCGCCGCGCGCGCAGGCCAGCGCCTACCCCGAGCCCTTCGCCGCGCGCATGGCCGGGCGCAGCAAGCGCGCACTCGGCGACTTCTTCGGGCTGCGCAACTTCGGCGTGAACCTGACCCGGCTGGCGCCCGGCGCGGCGTCGGCGCTGCGCCACGCGCACAGCCGCCAGGACGAGTTCGTCTACGTGCTGCAGGGTGAGCCGACGCTGCTCACCGACGCCGGCGCGACCCGGCTCGCGCCCGGCCAGTGCGCCGGCTTCATCGCCGGCAGCGGCGACGCGCACTGCCTGCGCAACGACGGCGGCGCCGAGGTGCTGTACCTGGAGGTCGGCGACCGCAGCGACGGCGACCTGGTGAGCTACCCCGACGACGACCTGGCGGCGGTGCGGGTCGAAGGCCAGTGGCGCTTCCGGCACAAGGACGGCACGCCCTACGGGTGACGCGGCAGCGCGGTTCGCGGCGGCCGCGCCGGCTGCGGTCGGGGCCGGGCGCCACCCCCCCCACTTCCCACGCGAGCGACGGCCGTGCGCTGACGGTGGGGTTGCGGTAGGCTTGCATCCGAAGCCCAGCCGTCGCCCGCCGCCGTCATGCCCCGCCGTCCACCCGCCGAGACCAGCCGCAGCGTCGCCCCCGTGGCCGCCCGTGGCGGGCGCGGCCGCGCGGCGCCCGATGCGCAGCGCGCGCCCGACGAGCCCAGCGACGACGACCTGCGCCGCGCCGCGGTCGACGACAGCGCCCAGCGGATCGTGTCGCGGCCCGACGGCTACTACTGGGTCGCGCCCGACGGCCGCCAGGAGATCGGGCCCTTCGACAGCTACGCCGAGGCCGCCGCCGACATGGACTCCGACGAGGTCAGCGGCTTTTCGCCCGGCGACGCCGTGGCCGAGGCCGAGAGCGAGTTCGGCGTGTCGGACTGGATCGACCCGGACAGCGGCCAGCTCGCCGAAGGCCAATCGCCGCCGCACCTGAGCGAGTGAGCTCGGCCGCGCTCGCCGACCAGGCGGCAGTGCTCGCCGCCTGGCAGCAGCGGCTGCAGGCCGCGACCGGCGCGGTCCAGCGGATCGAGACGCACGCGTCGGTGGTGCTGCTCGCCGGCGGCTTCGCCTACAAGGTGAAGAAGGCGATCGACCTCGGCTTCCTCGACTTCCGCACGCTCGAGCGCCGGCGCCACTACTGCGACGAGGAGCTGCGGCTGAACCGCCGCACCGCGCCCGAGCTGTACCTTGACGTGCTGCCGCTGACCGGCGCCGCAGCTGCGCCGGAGCTGGGCGGCAGCGGCCCGGTGCTGGACTGGGTGCTGCGGATGCGCGCGTTCGACGGCGCCGGGTTGTGGGACCGGCTCGCCGCGCGCGGCGCGCTGCGCCCGGCGATGATCGACGCGCTCGCCGCGGAAGTCGCGGCGCTGCACCGCGGTGCCGCGGTCGCCGGCGCCGACGAACCCGCCGGCCAGCCGGCGGCGATCCGCGCGCTGGTCACCGACAGCCTGCGCACGCTCGACGCGCGGTGCACCGAGCCGGCGCAGCGCGCGCGGCTGGCGGCGCTGCGCGCGTGGGTCGAGCGCAGCGGCGAGCGGCTCGAGCCGGTGTTCGTCGAGCGGCTGCGCGCGGGGCGCGTGTGCGACGGCCACGGCGACCTGCACCTGGGCAACGTCACCGAGCACGCGGGCCGCACGCGGCTGTTCGACGCGCTCGAGTTCGACCGCGCGCTGCGCATCGCCGACGCGATCAGCGACGTCGCCTTCGTCGCGATGGACCTGCGCGCGCACGCGCTGCCTCGCCTGGCGCACCGCTTCGTCGACGCGTACCTGGTGCACACCGGCGACTACGACGGGCTGCGCGTGCTGCGCTGGTACGAGCTGCACCGCGCGCTGGTGCGCGCGAAGGTCGCGGCGCTGCGCGCGGCGCAGCTCGAGCCCGCTGACGTGGCGGCCGCGGCGCAGGCGCACGCCGCCGCCGCGCGCTACCTGGACACCGCCGAGGCGTTGTGCGCGCGCGATCGGTCCGCCGCCGCGAACGACGACGCCGCAACCGTCGCCCTTGGCACGCCGCGCGGCGCTGCCCCGGTCGAGCCGCACGCCGCGGCACCGGCCGCGGCGTGCGGCGCCGCGCCGCCGCTGCTGCTGACCCACGGCCTGCCGGGCAGCGGCAAGACGCTGCTCACGCAGAGCCTGCTCGAGCTGATCGGCGCGGTGCGGGTGCGCGCCGACGTCGAGCGCAAGCGCCTGTTCGGGCTGGCGCCGCTGGCGCGCGCGCAGGGCGAGCAGCAGCGCGAGCTGTACGGCCGCGCTGCCGGCGAGGCCACGCTCGAGCGGCTGTGCGCGGTCGCGACGATCGCGCTGCGCGCCGGCTACCCGGTGATCCTGGACTCGACCTTCGGCAGCCGTGCCGCGCGCGCGCGCGTGCTGGGGCTGGCGGCCGTGCTGGGCGCGCCCGCGCTGATCCTGGACTTCCGCGCGCCGCCCGAGCTGCTGCGCGAGCGCGTGCGTGCGCGCGCCACGCGCGCCGACGACGCGTCGGACGCCGGCCCCGACGAGCTCGCGCTGCTGCAGGCTGCCGCCGAGCCGCTGGCGGCGAGCGAGCTGGCGCACTGCGAAGCCGTCGACGCGGCGCTGCCGTTCGACGAGGCGGCGATGCCGGCGCGCTGGGCGCCGCTGCTGCGCCGGCTCGGGCTCGACGCGGGCTGATCGTCGGCAGCGCGGTGCGGCCACATCCGGCACGCTCCCCGAGTGCAGCTGCGTGCGCGGCCGCCGGCCGGGGCGCGCGCGCCGCACGCATCTTCGGTGGCGACGATTGCGTCGCGGTCGTGCGCGCGACAACGTGCGACCGCGCGCGGCAGGCAGCGCCCGGCTGCGCAACAGCCGGCACGCGGCCCGGCCTCAGCGCCGGCCGCGCCGCTACGCGTGCTGCCCTTCCTTGCTGCGGCGTGCGCGCGGCGCGCTCGAGCCGGCAGCCGCGGCCGGACGGCCGCGGCGCTTGCCGCCGAGCGCGTCGATCACCGCGCTGGCCGCGGCGTAGGCCGCGGTGTGCGCCGCCGGGTCGAGCGCGGTGCGGTCCAGGTGCGACGCCAGCTGCATCGCCAGCGGCGACGGGCCAGCGTGCTTGGCCGGACGCAGCAGCTCCCAGGCTTCGATGCCGAAGGCG
>CAZKCJ010000131.1:3959-6000 GCA_964550885.1 uncultured Rubrivivax sp.
AAGGCGGCGGCGAGCTTCTCGAGCTCGTCGACGCGGGTGGAGACCGCAGCGCGGCGGATGCGGTCCAGCGTGCCGTTGCTGACGCCCGAGCGGCTGGTCAGCTTCGGCAGCGTGTTCAGGTCGGGACGCGCGTTCATCAGCGCGCGCAGGTTGGTCGAGAGGATGTCACGTGGGCGCATGGGCTGCCCCTAACGAAAGGATGACGAATCCTACTCCTGCGTCGCCGAGCGCGTTGCTCAGGTTTTCGGTGACGGGATCCGCTCGAGCTCGGCCAGCCACACCGCGGCCTCGGCGTCGCTGGGCGCACGCCAGTCGCCGCGCGGCGACAGCGAGCCGCCCGAGCCCACCTTCGGTGCGTTGGGCGCGCAGCTGCGCTTGAACTGGCTGGTCGCGAAGAAGCGCTGCACGAAGGTGCGCAGGTGCTGCCGGATCTCGGCCAGCGTGTACGCGCGGCGCGGCACGTGCTCGCCCTCGGGCCAGGCGCCGGCGGCGGCGTCGCGCCACGCGTGCTGCGCGAGGTACGCGAGCTTGGTCGGCGCGAAGCCGAAGCGCAGCGTGTGGTACAGGAAGAAGTCGTGCAGCTCGTACGGGCCGATCAGGCTCTCGGTGCGCTGCCCCGGCTGCCCGGCGGCGTCGCCGGGCACCAGCTCCGGGCTGATCTCGGTGGCGAGGATGCCGAGCAGCACCGGCGCGCCGTCGGCGCCGGCCTCGCCGCGCTCGGCGACCCAGCGCACCAGGTGCTGGATCAGTGTCTTGGGCACGCTCGCGTTGACGTTGTAGTGCGACATGTGGTCGCCGACGCCGTAGGTGCACCAGCCGAGCGCGAGTTCGCTCAGGTCGCCGGTGCCGACCACCAGCCCGCCCTCGTGGTTGGCCAGCCGGAACAGATGGCTGGTGCGCTCGCCAGCCTGCACGTTCTCGTAGGTCAGGTCGTAGGGGCCGCCGCCGTCGGCCGCCGGGTGGCCGAGGTCGCGCAGCATCTGCGTGCAGCTCGGCCGGATGTCGATCGTGCGCGCGTCGCAGCCGACCGCGCGCATCAGCCGCTGCGCCTGGTCCAGCGTGCGCGCGCTGGTCGCGAAGCCGGGCAGGGTCACGCCGACGATGTGCGTGCGCGGCAGCCCGAGCCGGTCCATCGCCGCCGCGCACACCAGCAGCGCGTGGGTCGAGTCGAGCCCGCCGGACACGCCGATCACCACCTTGCCGATGCCGCTGGCGCCCAGACGCTGGGTCAGCCCCTGCACCTGGATCGCGTAGACCTCGTGGCAGCGCTCGTCGCGCTGCGCGCGCTCGGCGGGCACGTACGGGTAGCGCTCGACGCTGCGCCGCAGCGGCCCGGGCGCGCCGACCGGTGCGGCCACGGTCACGCGGCGAAAACCCGCGAGCCGGTCGGCGTGGCGCGCCGCCGACTGGCCGAAGCTGGTCTGGCGCAGCCGCTCGTGCGCGAGGCGGTCGAGGTCGACGTCGGCGGCAATCCAGTGCGAGTCGCCGCGGAAGCGATCCGACTGCGCCAGCAGCTGACCGTTCTCGCAGATCAGCGCCTGGCCGTCCCAGGCCAGGTCGGTGGTCGACTCGCCCGCGCCCGCCGACGAGTACAGGTACGCGGCCAGGCAGCGCGCCGACTGTGACGCCGCGAGCGCGTGCCGGTAGGCCGACTTGCCGACGGCCGCGTTCGACGCCGACAGGTTGACCAGCAGCGTCGCGCCGGCCAGCGCCGCGTACGACGACGGCGGGATCGGCACCCACAGGTCCTCGCAGAGCTCGACGTGGAACACGAGGCCGGGCCGCTCGGGCGCCGCGAACAGCAGCTGCGCGCCGAAGGGCACGTCGGCGCCGAGCAGCCGCAGCTGCGTCGCCTGCGCGTGGTCGGCCGGGTTGAACTGGCGCGCCTCGTAGAACTCGCCGTAGTTCGGCAGGTAGGTCTTCGGCACCACGCCGAGCACGCGCCCGCCCTGCACCACCGCGGCGCAGTTGAACAGCGAGTGGTCGACGCGCAACGGCAGGCCGACCACCGCCGCGGTCGCGTGCGCACGGGTCGACGCCG
>CAZKCJ010000131.1:6010-7897 GCA_964550885.1 uncultured Rubrivivax sp.
CCGCGGCCTGCGCCGCCGCTTCGTCGAGCAGCGCGCTCGTCTGCGCGGCGTTGAACGCCGGGTCGGCGACGCGGCAGCGCGGCGTGGCCACCGCGACGCGGGCGAAGCCGTGGCGGGTGGAGTCGAAGAAGTCGGCGCTGGCGTTCACGGCGGTGGTCGCGGTGCGAACCAGCGGCGGTCAAGGTCGCCGCTGGCCCGATCGGGTGGCGCCGATTCTGCATCGGCGGCGCGCGGCGACGGGCCGCTGCTTGCCGCAGTCGCCGGCCGACGCCACCGGCGCTGGCGGCGGCCCTCGCGCCGGCGCGATCAAATCGCATCCAAGGCGCCGGCGCGCCACCGGGCGCCGCCGCCGGCCATCGACTCGCGGCCGCCGGCCGCCTTCAGCCGACCAGCAGCACCGGGCAGCGCAGCCGCGCGAGCTGCGGCGCGGCCAGCGCGGCGCGCGGCAGCACCAGCAGGTCGGCCTGCGCCGCGGCCGCGCTGCCGGCGGGCGTGTGCAGCGTCACCGCCGGGTCGCCGTCGAGCTCGACCAGCAGCCCCGCCACTGCCTGCGCGAGCTGCGCGGCCACCTGCCGCACCCGCGGCTGCGCGCCGCCGGCGGCCAGCAGCACCACCGGCCGCCGGCGCGCGGCGGGGCTGGCGTGGGGCAGCGGTGCGCCGGCGAGCAGCAGCAGGTCGGGCTCGGCCAGCAGCGCGGCGGCGGTCTCGGCGAGGCTGCCGCGCGTGACCCGCAGCGTGCAGGCAACCGCGTGGCGCAGCGCCACCCGCGCGCTGAGCTCGCGCAGCCGCGCCGCCTGCGCGCGAAAGCCCTGCTCGACGTCGCCCGGCTGCAGCGGCTGCCAGCTGCTGGCCTGCGTCGACAGCACCTGCGCGAAGGGCAGCGCCGCTGCGTGCAGCGCGTGCTGGCTCTCCACGTAGACCACCGCCAGCTCGCGCTGCATCAGCCGCGCCAGCGCCGACGACAGCTCGAGCAGCGCGGCGCCGGCGGCCGCGTCGTCGAGCAGCGCCAGCACCTGCGGCGCCGCGGCCGGCGCGCTCACCGCCGCCTCCGGCCGTTGCGCTCGACGCCGCCGACGCGGCGAGCGAACGGTCGCCCGGCCGCCCGCTGGCCGTCCTGGCGCAGCGACGCGTACTCGCGCAGCCGCTGCGCGATCCGGCCGTTGGCGCTGTCGCCGCCGGGCTGCGCCGGGTCGCCGGCGGGCAGGCCGGTGAGCAACGCGAGCGCGTCGTCGACGGTGGCCACCGCGTAGACCGCGAAGCGACCGGCGGCCACCGCCTCGACCACGTCGTCGCGCAGCATCAGCTGCGCGGCGTTGCTGGCCGGCAGCACCGCGCCCTGGCTGCCGCTGAGCCCGCGCGCCGCGCACAGGTCGAAGAAGCCCTCGATCTTCTCGTTGATCGCGCCCACCGCCTGCACCGTGCCGAACTGGTCCACCGAGCCGGTGACCGCCAGGTCCTGGCGCAGCGGCAGCTCGCCGATCGAGCTCATCAGCGCCAGCAGCTCGGCCAGCGACGCGCTGTCGCCCTCGACCATGCCGTAGGTCTGCTCGAACACCAGGCTGGCGACGATCGAGTGCGCGCGCACCCTCGAAAAGCGCGCCGCCAGAAACGACGACAGGATCAAGACCCCCTTCGCGTGCACCGGGCCGGCCATGCGCGTCTCGCGCTGGATGTCGATCAGCCGGCCGTCGCCCAGCCGCGTGGTCGCGGTGATCCGCGACGGCGCGCCAAAGGTCTCGCCGCCGCCGTCGTAGGCGGCCAGGCCGTTGACCTGGCCGACGCGGCTGCCGTCGGTGGCGATCGCCAGCAGCTCGCGCA
Source organism: uncultured Rubrivivax sp. (assembly GCA_964550885.1). Classification (GTDB taxonomy): domain Bacteria; phylum Pseudomonadota; class Gammaproteobacteria; order Burkholderiales; family Burkholderiaceae_C; genus Rubrivivax. Next base: position 7,829 of record CAZKCJ010000131.1, read on the forward strand.
GCATCGCGTCGCGGATGCGCTCGTCGACCCGCGCCGCGCGCTCGCGGCGCGCGCCGATCGCCGCGGCGA
>CAZKCJ010000132.1:0-600 GCA_964550885.1 uncultured Rubrivivax sp.
CGCGCAGGTGCACGCGCGCGCCGCGCGCCGAGGCCTCGACCCCGCCCACCCGGGCCTTGGTGAAGGTCACGCCGGCGGCCTGCGCGGCGCGGTAGAAGTCCTCGCCCATGCCCGGCAGGCGCAGGTCGTCGTAGAGCAGCACCGCGTCCACCGCCGGGTCGGCGGCCTTGAGCATCAGCGCCTGCTTGACGCTGGTCGCGCAGCAGTGGCCCGAGCAGTAGGGCAGGTGGGTGCCGGTCGGGTCGCGCTGGCCCGCGCACTGTACGAACACCACGCAGCGCAGCGCGGCGCCGTCGGCGCGGCGGATCGGGGCGGCGGCCGCGGCGCCGGCGGAATCGACGGGATCGGCGGGATCGGCACGCGCAGCGGCCGCCGCGCGCGCGAGCGCCTCGAACCCGGCCTGGTCGACCACCTGCGGCAGCCCGCCGCCGAGCTCGGGCAGCTTCGCCAGCGGGTAGAGCGTGAAGCCGCTGGCCTGCACGATCGCGCCGACGCGCTCGTCGCGCCGGCTGCCGTCGGCGAGCGCGAGCCTCAGCTCGAAGCGGCCCGGTGCGCCGGTGGTGCGCTCGACGGTCGCGCCGAGCACGAGCTCGATCCGCG
>CAZKCJ010000132.1:610-3010 GCA_964550885.1 uncultured Rubrivivax sp.
GATCCGCGGGTGCGCGCGCACGCGCGCGATCAGCTGCGGCAAGCCGGTTGCCTGCGGCGCGTCGTAGGGCTCGCGCCAGGGCGCGCGCGCGGCCAGGTGCGCGACGAAGCCGCCGAGCTGCGGTTGCCGCTCGACCAGCAGCACGTCGACGCCGGCCTCGGCCGCCTCGATCGCCGCGGTGAGCCCGGTGACGCCGCCGCCGACGACCAGCACCCGCCGGCTGGGGCCGTCGACCGGCTTGCCCAGCGGCCGTTTCATCTTCTTCAGCTCGGCGCAGCCCATGCGCAGATAGTCGTCGGCCATCTCCTGCCGCGCGTCGGCGTGCTCGTCGCCGTCGGCGACCGCCCACAGCACCCCTTCGCGCAGGTTGGTGCGCACCAGCGCGACCTCGTCGAACGCGAACGCGTCGGTCTTCGCGCGCCGCGAGCAGGCGGCGAGCAGCACGTGGGTCAGGCCCTCGGCGGCGATGTCGGCGCGGATGTGCTGCACGCCGTCGTCGCCGCACAGCAGCTCGTGGCGGTGCACCTGCGCGAGCTTGCCCTCGCGCCGGGCGACCTTCTCCAGCCGGTCGAAGTCGAAGGCGGCGCCCAGCCCGCAGCCGCTGCACAGGTAGGCGGCGGTCTTGACTTCGCTCATCGCGGCCCCGCGTCCGACGGCTCGACCGGCCGGTCTTGCAGACCGCGCCGGGCCACCGGTGCGGCCAGTCGCCAGCTGCGGCCGCTCCGCAGGGACCGGCCGCGTCCGGGCTCAGCCCCCACGAGGACCTTCGCCTGCCGGGGGCGGCGCGGCGCTGCGCTCACGACGCCGCTCCCGTCGCTGCCGCCCCGCGGTGGATCACCTGGATCGAGCGCAGCGCCGCCGCGGTCGCGCTCTGCACCGCGCGGTTGACGTCCAGCGGGCCGGCCGCGGCGCCGGCGCCGAACTGGCCGCCGCTGGCCGAGCCCTCGATGAAGCCGCTGCCGTCCAGCAGCAGATCGGCCGGCAGGTCGATGCCGTGGGTCTCGGGCTGCATCCCGATCGCCAGCACCGCGAGATCGTGGGTGTTCGCGTAGCGGTGGTAGCCCTCGGTGTCGACGCCGTGCAGCACCGGGTTGCGTTGCGCGTCCTCGGCGATGCGGGCGACCTTCGAGCGCAGGAAGCGCACCTGCGGGTCGCGCCGCACCGCGGCGTAGAAGTCCTCGAAGCGGTCGATCGCGCGGATGTCGATGTAGTACAGGGTCGAGCGCGCGTCGTCGCCCCAGGCATCGCGCAGGTAGCGCGTGTGCTTGAGCGAGGCCATGCAGCAGATCCGCGAGCAGTGGCGCAGGTGGTTCTCGTCGCGCGAGCCGGCGCACTGGACGAAGGCGATGTCCCGCGCCGGCTGGCCGTCCGAGGGCCTGAGGATCCGCCCGCCGGTCGGGCCGGCCGGATCGGCCATGCGCTCGAACTCGACGCTGGTGACGACGTTGGCGAAGCGGCCGTAGCCGTAGGGCTGGATCAGCGCCGCGTCGTACGGCTTCCAGCCGGTGGCCCAGATCACGCTCGCGACGGCGAGCTCGAAGTGCTGCTCGGTCTCGTCCAGGTCGATCGCGCCGGCCGGGCAGGCGTCGCGCGCGGCGCGACCCTCGGCGGTCGCGACGATCGACGGGTCGAGCAGGTAGCGCTGCGGGTAGGCCATCGGGTGCGGCAGGTACGCGGCCTTGACCTTGGCCAGCCCGTAGTTGAAGGGGTCGGGGATCTCGGTGCTGACGGCCTTCGCGCAGTCGCCGCAGGCGGTGCAGCGCGCGTTCACGTAGCGCGGGCGCCGGCGCAGCGTGGCGAGGTAGGCGCCGCGGCTGCCCTCGATCGCGACGACGTCGGTCATCGTCAGCACGCGCACCCGCCGGTTGGCCTTGAGCCGGCGCAGGTTGATCTCCAGGCCGCAGATCGGGTGGCACAGCTTCGGGAAGTAGCGGTACATCCGCGCGGTGCGTCCGCCCAGCGCCGGCTCGCGCTCGACCAGCACCACGTCGCGGCCGCACTCGGCCCCCTCGAGCGCAGCGCTGATCCCGGCGATGCCGCCGCCGACCACCAGCAGCGTCGTGCCGCCCGGCGCGGCGACCGCGGCCCCGGTCATGGCGCGTCCTCGTCGAAGCGCTCGTCAGCGCGCTGCGCCGCCGCTTCCAGCTCGAGCTCGGCCCGGTGCGCGCGCACCCGCTCGCGCCGGCGCGCAGCGGCGTCGGCGCGCAAGGCGATCGTCTGCTCGCCGAACAGCACCTGGCGCAGCAGGCGAAAGCCGAAGCGCATCGCCGCGTAGTCGTCAGCGAGGATCGCGTCGAGCTCGGCCGAGGGCAGCTCGAACAGCGCCTGGAAGCCGTCGCCGGCGACGAAGGCGCGCAACGCGTCGACGTCGTAGCAGGCCATGAACCACAGCTGCAGGCT
>CAZKCJ010000132.1:3020-7782 GCA_964550885.1 uncultured Rubrivivax sp.
GTGCGCCCGGCTTGCCGATCGTCGGCCCCGACGACTTCTTCTTCAGGATCAGCTGGCGCCAGCCGCGCGCGAGCTCGTCGGCCTCGGCCGCACCCTGCTCGGCGCGGTAGGCGTCGATCGTCAGCGTGCGCTGCGCGCCGTGACCGAGGCAGTGCGGCTCGCGCAGCAGCGCGTAGGCGTCGCGCTCGCGGCTCTCGCCCTGGCGGCGCATCGACAGCAGCGCCAGCGGATAGTAGCGGCAGGCGGTGGGCCGGTCGGCGTAGACCGCGCAGCCGTCGCTGCGCACGAACGGGCAGGCGCTGCCGCCCTCGACCGGTCTGAGCTTCACGCCGGTGATGCCCCCCGGCTCCAGCTCGTAGGGCAGCGTGTACGCGGCCAGGAACTCGCCCGAGCGCAGCCCTAGCCGGCGCTTCAACCGCACGATGTCGACCGGCGTGAGCGCGAGGTCGATGCTGCTGCAGCAGGCATTCCAGCAGGCGATGCCGCGGTGGCAGCGGAAGCGGATCGTCTTCGACCCGTCCAGCGCCGCCGGCACCACCGGGCTGTCGGGCAAGGGCGCCGCCGTCATCACGCGCTCGCGCCGCGCCCGCTCAGTGGCCTGCGGCCTTGAACAGCTTGCTCTTGTCGACCAGGTCCACGTGCCGGCGCTTGAAGCAGGTCCACTGCTTGTTCGCCTTGTCGTAGACCGAGTTGACGAAGCAGTGCCAGTTCTGCTCGTCGACGAAGTTCTTGTCGGTGCGGTAGTAGAAGCCCGGGTAGCGGCTCTCCTCGCGGAACTGGATGTGCTTCATGTGCGCTTCCGCGGTGATGATCCGGTGGTAGTTCTCCCAGGCGCGCAGCAGCTCGTGCAGGTCCTTCGCGCGCATCTTCGCGGCGTCCTCCTTCAGCAGCGCGAGCTTCTCTTCGGCCACCGCGAGCAGCTTGTCGTTGGTGTTGTAGTAGGTGGCGACCCCGGCGACGTACTCGTCCATGATCTTCTGCAGCCGGAACTGCAGCATCCGCGGCGTGATGTAGTGCGGGTTCACGTCCTCGGCGGTGCTGTAGTCCTTGTGCTGCAGGTAGGTGCGCACCGGCGCGTAGATCTCCTCGGCCAGCTGCGCTGCGGGGGTGTCCAGCTCGGGCCGCAGCTCGCGATGGTCGAGCGCGTACTTGACGATCGCCTTGGCGGCGATCCGGCCCTCGGTGTGCGAGCCGGACGAGAACTTGTGGCCCGACGCGCCGACGCCGTCGCCGGCGGTGAACAGCCCCTTGACCGTGGTCATCGAGCGGTAGCCCCAGTTCCAGCCGCGCGGCAGGTGCGCAGGCACGCCGGGCAGCTCGTCGTCGGCGGCGGTGGGCGCACCCAGGTCGGTGGGGCCGCTGACCCAGATCCCGCAGCAGCCCGAGTGCGAGCCCAGCAGGTACGGCTCGGTGGGCATCAGCTCGGAGTTCTTCTTCTCCGGCTCGATGTTCTCGCCGACCCAGATGCCGCACTGGCCGATGCACATGTCGAGGAAGTCCTCCCAGGCTTCCGCCTCGAGGTGCTTGACCTCCTTCGGGCTGAGCGTCTCGCGCAGCGCGGCCAGCGCCGCCACGGTGTCCATGTAGATCGGCCCGCGCCCTTCCTTCATCTCGTGCAGCATCAGGTGGTTGCGCAAGCACGACGCGGCGACCGCCGCCTGGCCGTAGGGCGGGTACTGGTCGAGCATCGCCTTGTTCTTGACCATGTAGTCCTCGCCGTAGGCGTTGGTCGCCTTGGCCTTGAACAGCAGGAACCAGGCGCCCACCGGGCCGTAGCCGTCCTTGAAGCGCGCCGGCACGAAGCGGTTCTCCATCATCGTCATCTCGGCGCCGGCCTCGGCCGCCATCGCGTAGGTGGACCCGGCGTTCCACACCGGGTACCAGGCGCGGCCGGTGCCTTCGCCGACCGAGCGCGGCCGGAACAGGTTCACGCAGCCACCGGCGGCGAGCAGGATCGCCTTGGCCTTGTACACGTGGATCGTGTTGGTGCGCACCGAGAAGCCGACTGCGCCAGCGATCCGCGACGGGTCGTTCCTGTCGTTGACCAGCTTGACGATGAAGACCCGCTCCTGGATCCGCTCCAGGCCCAGCGCCTTCTTCGCCGCCTCAGCGACGATCCACTTGTAGGATTCGCCGTTGATCATGATCTGCCACTTGCCCGAGCGCACCGGCTTGCCGCCGTCCTTCAGCAGCGGCAGGCCCTCGCGCTGGCTCTCGGCGCCGTCGTGGCGCACGCCGTCGTCGTCGGTCTTCCAGATCGGCAGCCCCCACTCCTCGAACAGGTGCACCGAGTCGTCGACGTTGCGCCCCAGGTCGTAGGCGAGGTCGTCGCGGGTGATGCCCATCAGGTCGTTGCTGACCATGCGCGCGTAGTCGGCCGGATCCTGCTCGCGGCCGATGTAGGTGTTGATCGCCGACAGCCCCTGCGCGACCGCGCCCGAGCGGTCCATCGCCGCCTTGTCGACCAGGCGTATCTTCAGCTCGGTGCCGGTCTCGGCCTTGACGGCCTCGGCCCAGCGCATGATCTCGTAGGCGGCGCCGCAGGCGGCCATGCCGCCGCCGATCAGCAGCACGTCGACTTCCTCTTCGACGATCGCCGGGTTCTCGAAGCTTCCTTCGGCCATGGTGTGGGGCTCCTGACGGGGTTGCAGCGGGTCACTTCACGCGGGTCAGCTCGCCGTCACGACCGGCGCGGAAGCCGCCCATCACGTCCTTCGTGAACAGGCCCGGCTGGTCGAGCTCGGCGAGCTTGGGCAGCGGCTTGCCGCCGTAGGGGTCGATGCTGCCCTCGGGGGTGGTGCGGATCGGGAACTTGAAGCGCTTGAGCGTGCCGTTGCGAAAGCGGATCGTCCACATGATCGAGTCCGAGCCGCGCAGCGGCTGCACCGAGCCGCCCAGCGGCACGATGTCGGCGTAGTGGCGCACCTCGATCGCGTTCTGCGGGCAGATCTTCACGCAGCTGTAGCACTCCCAGCACTGGTCGGGCTCCTGGTTGAAGGCCTTCATCGGGTGGCCGGTGCGCGAGCCGTCCTTGTCCAGCGCCATCAGGTCGTGCGGGCAGATGTACATGCAGGCGGTGCGGTCCTGACCCTTGCAGCCGTCGCACTTGTCGGTCCGGACGTAGGTGGGCATGGGGCTTCTCCTTCGGGCGGTGAACCTGGGCGGTGGGGATGGTCAGGACGCGGCGTAGTAGGCGCGCAGGATCTCGAGCACCTCGGGGCGGCTGAACTCGGCCGGCACCGGCGAGCCCTCGGCCAGCCAGCGGCGCAGCTGCGTGCCCGAGACCTGCAGCCGGTCGGCGTCGTCGTGCGGGCAGGTGCGCGCCGAGGCCATGCCGCCGCAGCGGTAGCACCAGAACGCGACGTCGATCTTCAGCGGCCGGGTCTGCAGCGCGTCCGGAGGGATCTGGTCGAAGATCCGGTGCGCGTCGAAGGGGCCGTAGAAGCTGCCGACGCCGGCGTGGTCGCGGCCGACGATCAGGTGCGAGCAGCCGTAGTTCTGGCGGAACAGCGCGTGCAGCAGCGCCTCGCGCGGGCCGGCGTAGCGCATGTCCAGCGGGTAGCCGGCCTGCACGATCGTGCGGCCGACGAAGTAGTGGGCGCCGAGCGCGGCGATCGCGCGGGTGCGCACCTCGGCCGGGATGTCGCCGGGCTTGACCGCGCCCAGCAGCGAGTGGATCAGCACCCCGTCGCAGACCTCGATCGCGATCTTGGCCAGGTACTCGTGCGAGCGGTGCATCGGGTTGCGCGTCTGGAACGCGGCGACCCGCGACCAGCCCAGCTGCGCGAACAGCGCCCTCGTCTGCATCGGCGTCATGAACAACTCCCCGTACTTCTCGGGGAAGCCGCCGGTGGACAGCACCTTGACCGGGCCGGCGAGGTTGAACTCGCCCTGCGCCATCACCTGCGCGACCCCGGGGTGCGCCGGATCGGTGGTGCGGAACACCGACGCGCACTCGTGCGCCTTGTCGATCGCATATTTCTCGCTCACCTGCAGGGTCGCGAGGATCGACGCGTCGTCGGGGTCGACGAGCGCGAGCTCCTGCCCGGGCGCGATCGAGCGCGCCTGCGCGGCGGCGGCCGACAGCGTGATCGGGATCGGCCAGAACAGCCCGGCGGCGGTGTGCAGTCGGTCGCAGACGCTGCGCCAGTCGGCCTCGCCCATGAAGCCGGCCAGCGGCGTGAAGCCGCCGATGCCGAGCATGATCAGGTCGCCGCGCTCGCGCGAGCTGACCCGCAGCTGCGGCAGCACGCGCGCGCGCTCGCGCTCGGCGGCGAGCGCCTCGCTCTGCAGCAGCCGCGGCTGCAGCGCGCCGCCGCCGTGCGGGCTCACCAGCGGCATCGCCGGCTCCGGTCGGGTGCGGTGCTGGCCGCGCGCGGCCGCCGTGCGGCAGCGCTGTGCGCGGCGGCCGGGTCGGCATCGACGCCGTGCCGGCCGCAGCGATCGCCCCGGCGCAGCGCCGCCCGACGGGCGTGCTCGGGTCGCGGGGCGGTCGGGACGGGCAACGGGATGGCCGGCATCGCGGTGACGCACGCGGCGCACGCGCGCCGCGCAGCGGGATTCGTCGCCCGGATTAGGCGCAAGCGCCCGCGGCACCGTCTATCACCGGGACGGGTAAGGGCGGAGTACTCCGAATGGGGGATGGGCAGCGGCCGGCCCGTTGCCGCGCCTCGCCGCCGCGGGTTTACCCGGGCGAGCGGGGCCGAGTGACCCTACTTCCAGCAGTTGACCGCTTTGTGCCGCTGGCAAGACCGCATGAACA
>CAZKCJ010000133.1:0-7750 GCA_964550885.1 uncultured Rubrivivax sp.
AGCTGGAGAAGCTGCTGAAGAGCCAGGGCATCCCGGTCACCGGCGTGTACATGCACCCGCGCTCGACGCACCACATGATGATCGTCGGCGTCAAGCCCACCTACTCCGGCATCGCGATGCAGATCGCGCAGCTGGCCTTCGGCTCCAAGCTCGGCCCCTGGTTCCACATGGTGATGGTGGTCGACGACCAGACCGACATCTACAACTGGGACGAGGTCTACCACGCCTTCTGCACGCGCTGCAACCCCGAGCGCGGCATCCACGTGTTCCGCAACACCACCGGCACCGCGCTGTACCCGCACGCGACGCCGCACGACCGCAAGTACTCGATCGGCTCGCAGGTGCTGTTCGACTGCCTGTGGCCGGTGGACTGGGACAAGATCAACGACGTGCCGTCGCTGGTGTCGTTCCGCAACGTCTACCCGAAGGACGTGCAGGACAAGGTGCTCGCCAACTGGACCAACTACGGCTTCGCGCCGGTAGCGCGCTGACGCGGGAAGGACGATCGCAATGAGTCAATGGGAAGTCTTCGTCTCCGACCTGGCCGAGCTGCCGGAGGGCAAGGATCTGGAGCTGACGATCCGCACGCTCGATGCGGGCATCCACAAGTACACCTACAAGCGCGCGAAGGTGCGCGTGTCGAGCCAGCTCGACGCGCTGCCCGACCGCCTGCAGGTGCGCTACGGCCGTGGCCAGCTGGCGCCGCAGCGCTTCTCGGTCCAGGTCCTCGAGGAGGTCGAGCGGCTGCCGGCCAAGTACCGCTGAGACTGCGGGGGCGGCAGAGATGGCCTGGCGCGACCTGCGGACCCTGATCGACGGGCTCGGCGCCAGCGTGCGCCGCGTCGCCGAGCCCTTCTCGCCGCGCTTCGAGATCGCGGCCGCGCTGCGCGAGGCGCGCGCCGACGCGCCGGCGCTGCTCTTCGAGTCGGTCAGCGGCTATCCGGGCTGGCGGGTGTGCGGCAACCTGATCGCCAACCGCGAGCGGCTGGCGCGCGCCTTCGAGACCACGCCGCAGCAGCTGGCCGAGGCCTACCTGCAGCGGCGCCAGCAGGGCATCGCGCCGGTCGGCGCGACCCAGGTGCCGGTGAAGGACGTGGTCGTCACCCACGCCGACGACCTGACCGGGCTGCTGCCGATCCTGACCCACCACGAGCTCGATGCGGCGCCGTACATCACCACCGGCGTGGTGCTGTGCAACGAACCGGGCACCGGCCGGCGCGGCATGGGCATCCACCGGATGCAGGTGCACGGGCCGCGGCGGCTGGGCCTGTTCCTCGCGAACCCGCCGCTGACGCTGTTCCATGCGGCGGCCGAGGCGCGCGGCGAGCCGCTCGAGGTGGCGGTGGCGCTGGGCCTCGAGCCGGCGATCGTGGTTGCGTCGGTGTGCAAGGTCGGGCCGCTGGTGCCCGACAAGATGGCGATCGCCGGCGCGCTGCGCGGCGAGCCGGTGCCGCTGATCCCCGGCGAGACGGTCGCGGTCGAGGTGCCGGCGCGCGCCGAAGTGGTGATCGAGGGCCGGGTGCTGCCCGGCGTGCGTCAGCACGAAGGGCCCTTCGGCGAGAACACCGGCGCCTACTTCAGCAACGAGAGCGCGGTGATCGAGGTGAGCGCGGTCACCCACCGGCGCGAGCCGATCTACCCGGGCCTGACGCCCTGGGCCGCCGACGTCGACATGCTGCTGTGGCTGGCCGCCGGTACCGAGATGCTGCGCCAGCTGCGCGAGCACGTGGCCGGGGTCGCCGACCTCGAGATCGCCAGCGGCACCGCCGGCTTCGCGATGGTGGTCGCGGTCGCGGGCACCTCGCGCTCCGAAGTGCGGCGGCTGATCCACCTGGCGCTGGCCTTCGACAAGCGGCTGAAGTCGGTGACCGTGGTCGACGACGACGTCGACATCCGCAACCCGCGCGAAGTCGCGTGGGCGATGGCCACGCGCCACCGGCCGGCGCACGATACGATCGTGATCAGCGGCACCGACGCCTACGTGATCGATCCGTCGGCCAGCGGCGCGGGCCAGGGCTCGAAGATCGGCTTCGACGCCACCCGCGGCGGCGGCGGCGCGGCGCTGGACCGGGCGCGGCTCGAACCGCAGGCGCTGGCCAAGGCGCGGGCGGTGATGGGCGAGCTGCTGATGTGCGACCTGCCCAGCGGCGGCAGCGAAGAGGGTGACGATGCGACTCGTGGTCGGGATGTCCGGTGCCAGCGGCGCGATCTACGGCGTGCGCATCCTCGAGGTGCTGCAGCGGCTGCAGATCGAGACCCATCTGGTGATGTCGGACTCGGCCAAGCGCACGATCGTCTACGAGACCGGCCGCACGATCGACCAGGTCAAGGCGTTGGCCAGCCACGTGCACGAGCTCAACGACGTCGGTGCCTGCATCTCCAGCGGCTCGTTCAAGCACGACGGCATGGTGATCGCGCCCTGCTCGATCAAGACGCTGTCGGCGCTGGCGCACTCGTTCAACACCAACCTGCTGATCCGCGCCGCCGACGTCGCGCTGAAGGAGCGGCGCCGGCTGGTGCTGATGGTGCGCGAGACGCCGCTGCACCTGGGCCACCTGCGGCTGATGGTGCAGGTCACCGAGAACGGCGCGGTGCTGGTGCCGCCGCTGCCGGCCTTCTACCACCTGCCGCAGACGCTGGACGACGTGATCAACCAGTCGGTCAACAAGGCGCTGGACCAGTTCGGCGTCGACGTCGACCTGTTCCGCCGCTGGACCGGCAACGAGGAGCGCGAAGCGGCGCGCAGCCGCTGAGCGCAGCGGTGATGGCGGCGGCCACCTCGGCGGCGGCGACCGAACCGGCGACGACGCTGGCGCTGCAGGGCGAGGTCTGCACCGGCGTCGGCGAAGGCGCCGGCTTCGTGCAGCTGCCCTGGGTGCGGCGCGAGTTCAGCGCCAAGCTCGGCTTCGAGCCGTATCCGGGCACCTTCAACCTGCGGCTGGACGGCGCCGAGTGGGAGGCGGCGCGCGCGCGCCTCGCGGCGGAGCCGGGCATCGCGATCGTGCCGCAGCCGGGCTTCTGCGCGGCGCGCTGCTTCCGCGTGGTGATCGCCGGCCAGGTGACCGGCGCGGCGGTGCTGCCCGAGGTGCCCGACTACCCGGCCGACAAGCTCGAGATCGTCAGCGCGGTGCCGGTGCGCCGCACCCTCGGCCTGGCCGACGGCGACCGCGTCAGCGTGAGCCTGGTGTGCTGATGGCGGCCGCGTCGTCCGTGCCACCGGCGCCGCCTGCCGCGCCGGCGCCGCGGCACTGCCAGGCCTGCGGCGCGCCGCTGGCGCCGGTGCCCCGCGGCGAGCATGCGCGCTGCGCGCGCTGCGGCACGGTCGCGTGGCGCAACCCGCTGCCGGTGGCGCTGGTGCTGGTCGAGCACGCCGGCGGGCTGGTGCTGATCCGCCGGCGGCTGCCGCCGCTGGCCGGCTGCTGGGCGCCGCCGGCCGGCTACGTCGAGTGCGGCGAATCGGTGCCCGCGGCGGCGCAGCGCGAGGCGCTCGAGGAGACCGGCCTGCGGATCGCGCTCGACGGCCTGCACGGCGTGTACTCGCACGCCGACGTCGACGTGCTGATCGTCGCCTACCGCGCGCACGTGCTGGGCGGCGTCGCCCGTGCCGGCGACGACGCCAGCGCGCTCGAGATCTTTCCCCGCGGCGCGCTGCCGGCGCTCGGTCCGGCTCCGGCCGCACCGGCGCTGGACCGCTGGTTCCACGGCGTGGTGAGCGAGCTCATCGCGCCCTGGTCTTCGCCTCCAACGATGCAAAGGAAACCGACATGATCGGCAACATCACGCCCCATCTGCCCGACCGCCTGACCGCCTACCTGCGGCCCGGTGCGCCGGGGCTGCTGCTGACCGCCGGCGCCGACGGCTGGCCGACCTCGGCCTACACCTGGGTGGTCGCGCTCGACAACGGCCGGCTGCGGGTGGCCGTGGACAGCGGCGGCTCGACGCTGGCGAATCTGCAGCGCAGCGGTCAGGCCGCGGTGCAGGTGATCGGCGAGCACGACATGACTTTCCTGATCAAGGGCCGCGGGCGCGAGCTCGTGCCGCGCCTGGCCGCGGCCGCGCCCTACGCGATCGGCCTGTGGGAGCTGCAGGTCACCGGCGCCAAGGACCAGTCGTGGCCCGGGGTCAGCACCACCGCGCTCGGCTACACCTGGCCGGCCGAGCAGCGCGAAGCGATGCTCGCGATGGAGCGTGCGGTCTACACCGAGATGCGCGACGCCGCCGGCTGAAGCCCGGCGGTGGGTCGGCGCAGCCGGCGCGCTGTGGGCGCGCGCCGGCTGCGCCGCAGGCGGCAGCACCGCCCGCGGCCGCGCCTTCTGCTCGGCGCAGCCAGGGCCGCGCGCCGCCCGGCTCTTGGGCGCTCAGCCGCGTGCGTCGCGCGCCGTCGTCGCGCCGCAGGCCAGCTGCTCGTGCAGCGCGACCACGCCGCCGACGAAGATCAGCGCCGGCGCGCGCACGTCGTGCACCAAAGCCAGTGCGGGCAGGGTCTGTACGGTGCCGGTGAGCGTGCGCTGGGTCGGCAGCGTCGCGCGCTCGATCACCGCCGCCGGCGTGTCGGGCGGCAGGCCGTGGCGGATCAGCTGCGCACAGATCACCGGCAGCGTGCCCACGCCCATGTAGAACACCACTGTCTGCCGCGGCCGCGCGAGCTCGGCCCAGTCCAGCGCCGGCGGCGCATCCGGATCGTCGGTGCAGCGGTGCCCGGTGGCAAACACCAGCGTGCCGGCGTGATCGCGGTGCGTCAACGGCATGCCGGCGGCCGCGGCTGCCCCCTGTGCGGCGCTGATGCCCGGGATCACCTCGAAGGGCACGCCGTGCGCGGCCAGCGCCTGCACCTCCTCGCCGCCGCGGCCGAACACGTACGGATCGCCGCCCTTGAGCCGCAGCACCGGGCGGCCGGAGCGGGCCAGCCGCACCATCAGCTCGATGATGCCGTCCTGCGTCAGCGTGTGATGGCCGGCCTGCTTGCCAACGTAGATCCGGTCGGCGTCGTGCGGCACCAGGTCGAGCACGTCCTTGCCGACCAGGTGGTCGTACATCACCAGGCTGCAGGCCTGCAGCGCGCGCGCCGCCTTCAGCGTCAGCAACTCCGGGTCGCCCGGGCCGGCGCCGACCAGCGTGACCTTCGCCGGCCGCAGCTGGCGCGAGGGCGCGGCCGCATCGAAGTGCAGGGCTTCGTCGAGCGCGGTCATGGGCTTGGCGTCAGCCGCAGCCGGGCGCGGCCGGGTCGGGGAGTGGAGGCATGCGGATCATTACCCGCATTGTCGGAATGGGATCCGTGTGCGTTCCTTGACATGGTTCAAGGACCGATGGGGCGGCACCGGTGGACGATTCTCCCAATTCTCAGGTTCGATGGCCGCCGCGCCGTCGCCTCGCCGGTTCCACGTCAACCACCACGACGAGCATGACCATGAAACCCATCCGGATCCTCCCGATCGCCGCCGCGCTGGCGGTGCTCGCCTTCGGCGCACGCGCGCAACAGACGCCGGCGGCGCCGGCGGCAGACGACAAGAAGCAGGTCGCACCGGTCGAGCTCGAGTACCAGGGCGCGCCGTCGCCGCTGTCCACCGAGCCGATGCACCAGAGCTCGAACCCGAAGGCGCCGCCGATGACCGAGGCGGAATTCACGCGGGCGCGCCAGCTCTACTTCGAGCGCTGCGCCGGCTGCCACGGCGTGCTGCGCAAGGGCGCCACCGGCAAGCCGCTGACGCCGGACATCACCGTCGGCCACGGCACCGAATACCTGAAGGTCTTCATCGCGTACGGCTCGCCCGCCGGCATGCCGAACTGGCTGACCTCGGGGGAGATGGACGAGGCGACCGTCGACCTGATGGCGCGCTTCATCCAGCACGATCCGCCGGTGCCGCCGGAGTGGAGCCTGGCTGACGCCAAGGCGACCTGGAAGGTGGTCGTGCCGCCGGAGCTGCGGCCGAAGAAGAAGATGAACAAGTACAACATCGACAACATCTTCTCGACGACGCTGCGCGACACCGGCGAGATCGCGCTGATCGACGGCGACACCAAGGAGATCATCAACATCGTCAAGACCGGCTACGCGGTGCACATCTCGCGCATGTCGGCCTCCGGGCGCTACCTGTTCGTGATCGGGCGCGACGCCAAGATCAACATGATCGACCTGTGGATGGAGAAGCCCGACAACGTCGCCGAGATCCGGGTCGGCCTGGAGGCGCGCTCGGTCGACACCAGCAAGTTCAAGGGCTACGAGGACAAGCTCGCGATCGCCGGCACCTACTGGCCGCCGCAGTACACGATCATGGACGGCGCCACCCTCGAGCCGCTGCGCATCGTGTCGACCCGCGGCATGGTCGTCGGCACGCAGGAGTTCCACCCCGAGCCGCGGGTGGCGGCGATCGTCGCGTCGCACTTCAAGCCCGAGTTCATCGTCAACGTGAAGGAGACCGGCAAGACGCTGCTGGTCGACTACTCGAACCTGAACTCGCTGCGCACGACCGAGATCGGCTCCGCGCAGTTCCTGCACGACGGCGGCTGGGACGCGAGCAAGCGCTACTTCCTGGTCGCGGCGAACAACAGCAACCGGATCGCGATCATCGACGCCAAGGAGCAGCGCCTCGCCGGGCTGCCCGAGGTCGGCCGGATCCCGCACCCGGGGCGAGGCGCCAACTTCGTGCACCCGAAGTTCGGGCCGGTCTGGGCGACCGGGCACCTGGGCGACGAGACGATCTCGCTGATCGGCACCGACCCGGTGAAGTACAAGCAGCACGCGTTCAAGCAGGTCGCGCAGCTGAAGGGGCCGGGCGGCGGCGCGCTGTTCATCAAGACGCATCCGAAGTCGCGCCACCTGTACTCGGACGCGCCGCTGAACCCCGATCCGGCGATCTCGCAGTCGGTGGTGGTGTTCGACACCAAGAACCTCGACAAGGGCTTCACCGTGCTGCCGATCGCCGAGTGGGCCGACATCAAGGACGACGGCGCCAAGCGCGTGGTGCAGCCCGAGTACAACAAGGCGGGTGACGAGGTCTGGTTCTCGGTCTGGAGCGCGAAGGACAAGCAGAGCGCGATCGTGATCGTCGACGACAAGACGCTGAAGCTGAAGAAGGTGATCAAGGACCCGCGGCTGATCACGCCTACCGGGCACTTCAACGTCTACAACACCCAGCATGACGTGTACTGATTCGGCGCTGCGGGCGGGTGCGGAGGTATCCTCGCCGCTCGCTTGCTCGCGCAAGCGTGGAAGGCCCGGCGCTGACGGGCCGTTGGCGTGAACCCTAATCCGGAAGGACTGGTCTGAACATGAAGAACTTGCTCCCCATCACGGTCGTCGCACTCGCCGCGTGTGCGATGACCAGCGCCGTGCGCGCCGCGGACACCGAGGCGATGAAGAAGGCCGGCTGCCTGGCCTGCCATGCGGACGACAAGAAGCTGGTCGGCCCGTCGTACAAGGACGTCGCGAAGAAGTACGCGGGCCAGGCGGACGCGCCCGCCAAGCTGTTCGACAAGGTGCGCAAGGGCGGCTCGGGCGTCTGGGGCAAGGTGCCGATGGCGCCGAACCCGGTGAGCAAGATCAGCGATGCCGACCTGAAGGTGGCGATCGACTACATCCTGAGCTTGAAGTAGGAGCCCCGATCGAGCGAGGCGGTCATGTCCCCCGGGCCGCTGCTCGCGCTCGGCGCCGCCTGCATCGCGGCCGGCGTCGCACAGGCCCAGGTGACGCCGCAGCGCCAGCAGCAGCTGGTGCACCTGGTGCGCCAGGACTGCGGTGCCTGCCACGGCC
>CAZKCJ010000134.1:0-7736 GCA_964550885.1 uncultured Rubrivivax sp.
GCGACCGCCCGGCCGTCGGCGCCGCGCGCGGCCAGCGTCCAGCCGGCGGGCAGCACGTCGGCGGCGATCGTGTGCGCCGCGTAGATGCCGGCGCTGAACTCGCCCAGCGCCGCCAGCGGGCCGCCCGCGACCGCGCTGCAGGCCAGCGTGCGCGCGAACTGCGGCGGCTGCAGCGCCCGCAGCGGCGCGCCGTCGCCCGCCAGCAGCGCCAGCGCCGCGGTGTTCAGCGCGAGCAGCGGCGCGGCGCCGGCAGCGTCCAGGGCCGCGCGCACGCGCTGCGGCGAGCCGTCGCCGACCACGCGGATCGGCGCCGCCGCATCGATCTGCGCCCCCGCCTGCACCAGCGCCTCGCGCGCCAGCGCCGCGAGCGCGTCGTCGAACGGATCGAAGGCGACGCGCACCGGCGCCGGCGGCATCGCCGCGGCCGCCGGCGCGGCCGGCGACTGCCCGGCGAGCACGCGAAACATCGCCTCGGCCTTCAACCGCGTCTCCTCTTCCTCGCGCGCCGGCTCGGAGTCGGCTAGCAGGTTGCCGCCGGTGCGCACCTCGGCCATGCCGCCGGCCAGCCGGGCGCAGCGCAGGATCGTCAGCGCCTCGCACTGGCCGTCGGCGCCGATGTGCACCGCCGCGCCCGCGTACCAGCCGCGCGGCGTCGGCTCGAGCGCATCGATCACCGCGCGCGCGCTGGCCTTGGGCATGCCGGTGACGGTGGCCGGGGTCGCATGCGCGAGCACGATGTCGAAGCCGTCGACGCCGACGCGACGCCGGCCGCGGGTGTGGCTGATGCCGTGGATGATCGTCGTGAAGAAGTGGATGCGCCGGTGCGCGACCAGCTCGACCGTGCCCGGCTCGCACACCAGCGCCTTGTCGTTGCAGTCGGAGTCGGCGCAGACCGCGAGCGCCGCCTCGTCGACCGCCGAGTTCAGCAGCGCCTTGGCCTGCGCGTAGTCGTCGACCGCGTCGGCGCCGCGGCGGAAGGTGCCGCACACCGGCGTGGTCTGCACCCAGTCGCGGTCGGCGCGCACCTGGATGTCGGGCGACGCACCGAAGACCTGCTCGCCGCCGCCCAGGTTCAGCAGGAACATCGCCGGGTACGGGTTGTCGCGGCGCAGCCGCGCGAAGGCCGCGGCCACGTCCACCTGCGCCGGCCGGCGGAAGGTCTGCGACAGCACCAGCGAGCGCAGCTCGCCGCGGCGCATGTGCTCGACCCCGCGCGCGACCACCTGCGCGTGCCCGCCCGGCGGCAGGTCGTCGTCGCGGCGTTCCGGTTGCACCGCGTCCAGCAGCGCCGGCTCGCCGGCCACCGGCGCCAGCCCGGGGAACTGGAAGTCGACCCAGCGCTCGCCCTGCTCGCCGCTGAGCAGCACGCGCTGCGGCAGGATCAGCGCGACGCGACGCCGGCCGTCGTCGGGAATGGCGTCGCCGTGCGCGAGCCGCCAGTAGTCGAAGGCCAGCGCGCCGTACAGGCCGAAGTCGGCCGGTGCCGGCGTGAACATCGCGAGGAAGCGGCGCAGCAGCGCGAGCGCCGGGTGCGGCCCCTCGGGCTGCGGCGCGAACACGGCCTCCAGCCGCCCCTGCACCGCCTCGAACGCGGCCAGGCGCTGCAGCACCTGCGCCAGCGCACGCCCGAGGTCGCCGTGCGGCACGACCACGAGCCGCCGGCCGTCCAGGTAGAAGGCCAGCAGCGGCGCGAGCGCCGCCCGTGCCGCGCGCCGGAACATGCCCGGCACCGTGACGTCGCAGCCCAGCCAGGCGCCGGGGCCGGCGGCGATCGCCGCGATCGCCGCGCGCACGTCGTCGGCGCCGGCCGCGCGCTCGACACGCTCGACGCGGATCAGCGCTGCTGCCACTGCTGCAGCTCCAGCTCGGTCAGGCCGTCGATCAGCGCGCGGTACACGCGCTCGACCACCGCTGCATCGAGGCCGTGCCCGGCGGCGAGCGCGCGCACCTGCGCGATCACCTGCTCGACCCGCGCCGGCGCCTGCACCTCGGCGGCGCAGTGCTTGAAGCGCGCGGCGGCAGCGACGTAGCGGCCGCGCGCGGCCAGCAGCGCGACGATCTCGCGGTCCAGCCGGTCGATGCCGGCGCGGATCTCGGCCAGCGAGCTGCAGTGCTCGGGCGTGGGGATTGGGTCCATGCGGGTGGGGTAGTGCTCGAGGTCGAGCTCAAGGTGGAGGAGGTGTTCGAGGTCGAGGTCGAGGTCGAGGTCGAGGTCGAGGTCGAGGTCGAGGTCGGGTTCGGGTTCAGGTTCGGGTTCGGGTTCGCCGGCAGCAGCGTCGAAGCCGATCCGTTCGTCAGTCCTCGCGGCCCAGCCAGACGCCATGCCGCTCGAGGGTGGCCTGCAGCGCCACCGCGTCGATCGCCGCCGGCGGCACGCCCGCGGCCAGCGCCTGCGCCGCGCCCGCGCCGGCGGCCTCGCCCATCACGAAGCAGGCGCCGCTGACGCGCGCCGCCGACTGCGCCGCCGAGCTCATCGACGCGCAGCGGCCGGCCACCAGCAGGTTGTGCACGCGCTGCGGCACCAGCATCCGCCACGGCAGCTGGTTGAAGCCGCGCGACTGCGGCGGCGGCCACTGCCACTGCACGTCGCCGGCGACGTGGCGCTCCAGCGGCCAGGCGTTGACGCCGATGGTGTCGGCGAAGCTCGCGCAGCCGAGCACGTCGTCGGCCTCGAGCCGGTAGTGCCCGAGCACGCGCCGGGTCTCGCGGATGCCGACCTGCGGCGCGATCTCCAGCAGGTAGGCCGCCTCGAAGCCGGGCACCTCGGCGCGCAGGAACGCGAGGAACTCGCGCACCTGCCGCCGCCCCTCGACCTCGCCGGCCGACAGCTGCGCAGCGTCGGTGCCGTCCATCGCCTGCCCGTCGGCGTTGGCGATCTGGGTCACGTTCACGCGCCACTCGCCGGCGTGCTTCATCGGCCGCACGATCGCGCCCTGGCGCGGGAAGCGCCAGCGCTGCGCCAGCGCGGCCATGCGCTGCGGGATCGTGCGCCAGGCCTCGCCGGCGCGCGCGTCGTCGACGCCGCCGACGCGAAACATCAGCGTCGGGTACATCAGCCGGCCCTGCTCGTCGCCCTGCGCCCAGGGCGCGCCGCTCCATACCGCCAGCTCGGCGTCGCCGGAGGCGTCGACGAAGCAGCGCGCGCGCAGCGCCGCGCGGCCCGAGCGCGTGTGCAGCAGCAGTGCGTCGATCGTCGCCGCGTCGCGCATCAGCGCGCCGGCCGCGGTCGCGTGCAGCAGCAGCCGCGCACCGTGCGCGAGCAGCAGGTCGTCGGCCGCGCACTTGTAGGCGGCGACGTCGTAGGCCTGCGCGAGCGTGCGCCCGAAGATCGCGTGCGGCGCACTTAGCCCGCCGAGTGCGTCGATGCGCGCGAGCAGCTCGTCGGCCAGGCCGTGCACCACGCGCCGGACCTCGCCGTGCACGTTGGCGTGCAGGCCGCAGAGGTTGGTCACGCCGGCGGCCGTGCCCATGCCGCCGAGAAAGCCGTAGCGCTCGACCAGCCAGGTGCGGCAACCGGCGCGCGCCGCCGCCGCGGCCGCGGCGATGCCCGCGGGCCCGCCGCCGAGCACGACCACGTCGGCCTCGTCCAGCACCGGGGTCGTGCGCGCGGGCTCGTGCACGGCTTGCATCCGGGGCAATCTACACCAGCGCCGGCGGCCGGTCCGGGCAGCGGGGGCGCGCGGCTACAGTCGCGCATGGCCCGCAAGTCGAGCACCCGCCGCCGCGCCGCACGCGCCGCGGCCGGCCGCCAGGCGGCGTCGGGCATCGCCCCGATCGGCGCGGTGCTGGTCGCCGGCGCCACCGGCCTGGTCGGCCGCGAGCTGCTCGCCGCCTGGCAGCAGGCGACGCCGCGGCCGACGATCCACGCACTGGCGCGGCGCATGCCCGCCGCCGCCGGCGCCGACGCGAACTGGCTGCTCGTCGACTACGCGGCGCTGCCGCCGCTGCCGCCGGCGCAGGCCGCCTGCTGCGCGCTGGGCACGACGATCAAGACCGCGGGCTCGCAGGCGGCGTTTCGCGCGGTCGACTTCGACGCGGTGCTGGCCTTCGCGCGCGCCGCGCACGCGGCCGGGGTGCGGCGCTTCGCAGTGGTGTCGGCGCTGGGTGCCGATGCGCAATCGCGCGTGTTCTACAACCGCGTGAAGGGCGAGATGGAGCAGGCGCTGGCCACGCTCGGCTTCGACCAGCTGGTGATCGCACGGCCGTCGCTGCTGGCCGGCGACCGCGCCGCGCTCGGCCAGCCGGCGCGCGCCGGCGAGCGGCGGGCGCTGGCGGCGACCGCGCCGCTGCGCCGGCTGATCCCGAAGGCCTGGCGGCCGATCGCCGCGGGCAGCGTTGCGCGCGCGCTGGTGCGCGCGCTGCAGCAGCGCGAGCGCGGCGTGCGCGTGCTCGGCTCGGGCGAGCTGCAGGAGCTGGGCGCTTGAGCGTCGCGATCGAGTTCCTCGGCGCGGCCGACACCGTGACCGGCTCGCGCCACCTGGTGCACCTGGGCGGCGCGAGCATCGTGCTGGACTGCGGCCTGTTCCAGGGCTTCAAGGTGCAGCGCGAGCGCAACCGGCTGCCGCCGCCGCGCGCGCTGCTCGACGCCGACGCGGTCGTGCTCAGCCACGCGCACCTGGACCACAGCGGCTGGCTGCCGGTGCTGGTGCGCAGCGGCTTTCGCGGCCGCGTGTACGCGTCGCCGGCGACGATCGACCTGGCCGAGGTGCTGCTGCTGGACAGCGCGCACCTGCAGGAGGAGGACGCGCGCCGCGCCAACCGCTTGCGCTACACGCGCCACGCGAAGGCGCTGCCGCTGTACACGCGCCGCGACGTGCAGCGCGCGCTGCAGCGCTTCGCGCCGCTGCCGCCGGGGCGCGAGGCGATGGTCGGCGGCGTCGGCGTGACCCTGACCCCGGTCGGCCACCTGATCGGCGCCTGCGCGGTCACGCTGCGCCACGGCCGCGAGCGGGTGGTGTTCTCGGGCGACCTGGGCCGCACCCAGGACCTGCTGATGCCGCCGCCGGCGCGCATCGCCGAGGCCGACGTGCTGCTGGTGGAGTCGACCTACGGCAACCGCCACCACCCGACGCTGGACGCCGCCGCGGCGCTCGGCGCGATCGTGCGCGAGACCGCGCAGCGCGGCGGCAGCGTGCTGCTGCCGGCCTTCGCGGTCGGCCGCGCGCAGGCGCTGATGCTGGTGCTGCGCCGGCTCAAGCGCGCGGGCGCGATCCCGGCCGAGCTGCCGGTGTTCGTCGACAGCCCGATGGCCACGCAGGCGACTGCGCTGTACCACAAGCACCGCCGGCTGCTGCGCATCCCGCCGCGCGAAGCGGCGCAGCTGGCCGAGGGGGTGCGCTTCGTCGGCGACGCGCGCCAGTCGATCGCGCTGACCCGGTCGCGCTTCCCGAGCGTGATCATCTCGGCCAGCGGCATGGCCACCGGCGGGCGCGTGCTGCACCACCTAAAGGCGATGGCGCCGCAGTCGCGCCACCACATCGTGTTCGCCGGCTTCCAGGTCGGCGGCAGCCGCGGCGCGCGGCTGGTAGCCGGCGCCACCGAGGTGAAGATCCACGGCGAGTACGTGCCGGTGCGCGCGCAGGTCAGCCAGCTGGAGGGCTTCTCCGGCCACGCCGACGCCGGCGAGCTGCTCGGCTGGCTGCGCGGCTTCGCGCGGCCGCCGCGCCAGACCTTCGTCGTGCACGGCGAGCCGGACGCCGCCGACACGCTGCGCCTGCGCATCCAGGACGAGCTCGGCTGGCGCGTGCGCGTGCCGCAGCACGGCGAACGCGTCAGCGTCTGACGGCGGGCGCAGGATCCGGTCGACGGCGCGCGCATCGGTGAAGTTCGGCAGCTGCGCGCGCGGTCCCCGCCGCGGCTTCGCGGAAGGTGAAGCGTGGGCTGCGCGGCCGCGTCGTGCTCGCCGCCGCGCGCACGCCGCTCGGTGCACCCGGCCGCAGCGGGCGGCCCCGGGCGGCGCGGCGTCACCGGCCGGTCGCGGGTGCGAGGTCGAGCTCGGGATAGTGGCGGAAGATCCCGTTCTCGTTGAACGGCACCCGCCGCGCGGACGCGACGTAGCGCGCGAGCGCCGGTCGCGCGAACACCCGATCGTGCAGCTCGACCACGCGCGGGCACGCGGCAAGCGGCGCCGTGCTCGCACCGGGAAACGCGTAGCGCAGCCCGGCGACGGTCTGTGCGAGCGACAGGTCGGCGTAGCTGATGCGCTCGCCCGCGAGCCCCGGCCCGCGCGCCGCGTTGCGCGCGAGCACGCGTTCGAAGTAGCCGAGGTACTTGGGCAGCCGCTCGGCGAGGAAGGCGCGCGTACGCCGCTTCGCCGCGGCGCGCTGCTGGCGGTAGTACAGCGTCGGCCCGAGCGGGTGATGCGTGTCGTGCACCTCGGCGATGAAGTCGGCGATCGTCAGCTGCAGCTGGTGCGTCCAGAGCCGGCCGGCGGCGTCGCGCGGCGCGAGTCCGAGCCGGTCGCCCAGGTAGAGCAGGATGTTGGCGGTCTGCGCGATCCACTGCCGTCCGGCCTTCAGGATCGGCGGCGCGAACGCCGGCCGGTCGATCGCCGGATCGTCGAGCAGGCGCGCGACCGCCGCGGCGCCGCCGCCGCGGTCTTCGGGCTCGAGCGCGATGTCGACGTAGTCGGCCTGCGCGTCCTCGAGCGCGAGCCGCACGAACTCGCCTCGTCCCTGGATGCCGGGCCAGTAGTAGAGCGCGTAGCGCACGATGGGCCTCCGTCGGTTGCGTCACGCCGGTGCGACGATCGCGGCGCGGGACCGGAACGCCGCCGGTGCGGCGACGAGGATACGCGCGCACGGCGTGGTGGCGCCGCGGTCGCTCATCAACCAGCCGGCAACGGGCGGCCCCACGCCGCACTCCACATCCGCGTCGTGGCACCGTGCGCGCATGCACCCCGTCCCGGAACGCAGCGGACACGGCCCGGCAGCCGCGCATCGCGCACACGCGCATGAAGACCGCGCTCGGCTGCCTGTTCCGGCTGGTGTTGCTGGGCGTCGCGTTCCTGCTCGAGCAGCGCTCGCTGCAGACGTTGTCCGTACCCGCGCAACCACGCTGGCTGCAGCCGGCGCTGGCCGCAGCGCTGGCGCTCGGCCTGACGCTGACCGCCGGCGGGCTGCACGGCCTGTGGGTCGCGCTGCGCGCGCGCAGGCGGCTCGGCCCGACTTCGAGCAGCCGCGCGAGGAAGGGCAGACGCTGCGTCTGGGCGGCGTGCTCGAAATCGACGACGCGCCGCTGCAACGAGATCGCGGCGAAGCTGCCCGGGCTGGCCGAGGCGGCAGCCGACGAAGCCGCGCTGCGTGAGCGTCTGCGCCGCGCCCGGCCGAGCTGGATCTTCCACGAGCAAGCGTGGCTGCCCGGCCAGCGGGTCACCGCGGTCGGCACCTGGCGGACGAATCCGCCGCACCTGGACATCGGCTGCGGCCCGCGCCACCCGGCGCACGCGCTGCTGCCGGGCCCGCCCGCGCAGCGCGTGCGGCGCGAACTCGTCGCCGCGGTCGTGTTCACGCTGGTGCTGGGCGCGCTCACCGCGCTCGGCCACGACGCGCTGCACCACGACGACGGCGCGTGGGTGCGGCGCGCGCTCGAGCTGTTGGCGTAGTGGGCGCGGCCGTCGGGCGCGGTCAGGCGCACATGGTCGTTGTACCCCGATCGCGCCGGCAGCCGGTGCGACGGCCCAGCCGCTGCCGGTTCGACGTCTCGGCGGGGACGCGCGCTGGATCCGCGGGCCAGCT
>CAZKCJ010000135.1:0-4987 GCA_964550885.1 uncultured Rubrivivax sp.
ACACGGTGCTCAGCCCGAACTGCGGCAACGCGAGCCAGCCGAGCAGCGCGGGCAACCAAGCCTCCATCGGCGGCGATTATCGACAGCCGCCAGCGGCGGCCGCGGTGCGCGACCGTGCGCGCCGCGGCCGCCGCTGGCGTATGCGCGCCGCGCGCGCACGCGGTGTGCACGCAGCCCGCGCACGCGGTGCGCACGCAGCCTGCGCACGCGGTGTGCACGCAGCGCGCGCACACGGTGCGCGGGCACCCGCGCCGCTATACTCGCGCTCCCGCCGCCCGCCCTGTTCCCCGCAGCGCAGCCATGCACCTCGGCGCCTTCGCGCTGGCGAGCCGCCTGTTCGTCGCCCCGATGGCCGGCATCACCGACCGGCCCTTCCGCACGCTGTGCCGGCAGCTGGGCGCCGGCTACGCGGTCGGCGAGATGACCGCCGCGCGGCCCGAGCTGCGCGACTCGGCGCTTGCGCGGCGCCGCACCGACCACCGCGGCGAGACCGGGCCGATCGCGGTGCAGATCGTCGGCACCGAGCCGGCGCAGATGGCCGAGGCCGCGCGCGTGCAGATCGACCGCGGCGCGCAGGTCATCGACATCAACATGGGCTGCCCGGCGAAGAAGGTCTGCCACCGCTTCGCCGGCTCGGCGCTGATGCGCGACGAGCCGCTGGCGCTGGCGATCGTCGACGCGGTGGTCGGCGCCTGCGCGCCGCGCGGCGTGCCGGTGACGCTGAAGATGCGCACCGGCTGGAGCGCCGACGAGCGCAACGCGCCGCGGCTGGCGCGCGCGGCCGAGGCCGCCGGCGTCGCGCTGGTCGCGGTGCACGGCCGCACGCGCGAGCAGGCCTATCGCGGCGACGCCGAGTACGCGACCGTCGCCGCGGTCAAGGCGGCGCTGCGCATCCCGGTGGTCGCCAACGGCGACATCGACTCGCCGCGCAAGGCCGCGCAGGTGCTGCGCGCGACCGGCTGCGACGCGCTGATGATCGGCCGCGCGGCGCTCGGCCGGCCGTGGCTCTTCGGCGACATCGCGCACTACCTCGAGCACGGCCGGCTGCGGCCGCCGCCGGCCACGCTCGCAGTGCGCGACTGGCTGCTCGCACAGCTGCAGGCGCACCACGCGCTGTACGGCGAGGCGCTGGGCGTGCGCAGCGCGCGCAAGCACATCGGCTGGACGGTGCGCGCGCTGCCCGGCGGCGACGCGTTCCGCGCGGCGATGAACCCGCTGGAGCGCGCCGACGCGCAGCTGCGCGCGGTGGCGGCCTTCTTCGACGCGCTGGCCGACGCGCACCCGCGGCTGCCGCTGGCCGACGCGGCCAACGACGCCGTCGCGAGGATCCCGGCGTGAACCGCCACGACCCGATCGAAGCCTGCGTGCGCGCGAGCCTCGAGCAGTACTTCCGCGACCTCGACGGGATCGAGCCGAACGCGGTGCACGCGATGGTGCTGCAGGCGGTGGAAAAGCCGATGCTCGAGGTCGTAATGCGCCACGCGCACGGCAACCAGTGCAAGGCCGCGCAGTGGCTAGGCATCAACCGCAACACGCTGCGGCGCAAGCTGCTGCAGCACGCGCTGATCAAGTGACCCGCGGGCCGCGCCGCCCGCCCTGCCCCGACCCCCGCTTGCGCGGAACGCCACACCATGCCCCAGTTGACCGCCCTGCTGTCCGTGTCCGACAAGACCGGCATCGTCGAGTTCGCGCGCGCGCTGCACGCGCTCGGCGTGCGCCTGGTGTCCACCGGCGGCACCGCCGCGCTGCTGACTGCAGCCGGCCTGCCGGTGACCGAGGTGGCCGCGCTCACCGGCTTTCCCGAGATGCTCGACGGCCGCGTGAAGACGCTGCACCCGGCGGTGCACGGCGGCCTGCTCGCGCGGCGCGAGCTGCCCGCGCACCGGGCGGCGCTGCAGCAGCACGGCATCGGCACGATCGACCTGCTGGTGGTCAACCTGTACCCCTTCGAGGCCACCGTCGCCAGGCCCGGCTGCACGCTCGCCGACGCGATCGAGAACATCGACATCGGCGGCCCGGCGATGCTGCGCTCGGGCGCGAAGAACTGGCAGGGCGTCGCGGTGCTGACCGATCCGGCGCAGTACGCCGGCGTGCTCGCCGAGCTGCAGCAGCACGGCGCGGTCGGCGAGGCCACGCGCTTTGCGCTCGCGGTCGCCGCCTTCGACCGCGTCAGCAACTACGACGCCGCGATCAGCGACTACCTGTCGTCGCTGCGGCCCGACGGCAGCCGCGCCGAGTACCCGGGCCAGAGCAACGGCCGCTTCGTCAAGCTGCAGGACCTGCGCTACGGCGAGAACCCGCACCAAAGCGCCGCCTTCTACCGCGACTTGCACCCGGCGCCGGGCTCGCTGGTCACCGCGCGCCAGCTGCAGGGCAAGGAGCTGTCGTACAACAACCTCGCCGACGCCGACGCCGCCTGGGAGTGCGTGAAGTCCTTCGAGCAGCCGGCCTGCGTGATCGTCAAGCACGCGAACCCCTGCGGCGCGGCGATCGGCGCAACCCTGGTCGAGGCCTACGCGAAGGCTTGGGCGACCGACCCGACCTCGGCCTTCGGCGGCATCGTCGCCTGCAACCGGCCGCTGGACGAGGCCACGGCGCGCCGCATCGGCGAGCACAAGCAGTTCGTCGAGGTGCTGATCGCGCCGGCCTTCGACGACGCGGCGCTGGCGCTGCTCGCGTCCAAGACCAACCTGCGGCTGCTGCAGATCGCGCTCGACGGCGTGCAGCGCGAAGGCACGCCGTGGCAGCGCGGCCGCAACGCGCACGACGTGAAGCGCGTGGGCTCGGGGCTGCTGATCCAGAGCGCCGACGACCACCTGCTCGCGCCCGAACAGCTGCGGGTGGTGACCCGGCGCGCACCCACCGACGCGCAGCTGGCCGACCTGCTGTTCGCGTGGACCGTCGCCCAGTACGTGAAGAGCAACGCGATCGTGTTCTGCGGCGGCGGCGCGACCCTGGGCGTCGGCGCCGGCCAGATGAGCCGCATCGACTCGGCGCGGATCGCGGCGATCAAGGCGCGCCACGCCGGGCTCGCGCTCGCCGGCGCGGTGGTCGCGAGCGACGCCTTCTTCCCGTTCCGCGACGGCCTGGACGCGGTCGTCGACGAAGGCGCGGCCTGCGTGATCCAGCCCGGCGGCTCGGTGCGCGACGACGAGGTGATCGCCGCCGCCGACGAGCGCGGCATCGCGATGGTCTTCACCGGGGTGCGGCACTTCCGCCACTGAACCCGCGCCGCGCCTGCGGCCGCGACGGCCTGCCGGCGCGCACGGCGCTCGGCTAGCATCGCCGCATGTCGATCGCGGCCTCGGCCATGGGCCTGCTCGTCTCGTTCGTGCTGCGCCTGATCACCGGCGCGCAGGGGCACTGGCAGGGCTGCCCGCCCGAGGCGCTGCAGCGCATCTACTTCGCCAACCACCAGAGCCACCTCGACTGGGTGCTGATCTGGGCGGCGCTGCCCGGCGACTTGCGCGTGCGCACCCGGCCGATCGCCGCGCGCGACTACTGGACCACCGGGCGCTTCAAGCACTGGCTCACGCGCGAGGTGTTCCACGCGGTCTACGTCAGCCGCCAGCGCGCCGACGACCAGGACCCGCTGGAGCCGCTGGTCGACGCGCTGCAGCAGGGCGACTCGCTGGTGATCTTCCCCGAGGGCACGCGCAACAACAAGGGCGAGCCGCAGCCGTTCAAGACCGGGCTGTACCACCTGGCCGAGCGCTTCCCCGGGGTGCAGCTGATCCCGGTGTGGATCGACAACGTGCAGCGCGTGATGCCCAAGGGCGAGGTGGTGCCGGTGCCGATCCTGTGCACCGCGACCTTCGGCGCGCCGCTGCAGCTGGAGGCCGGCGAGGACAAGCGCGCCTTTCTCGAGCGCGCGCGCGCGGCGGTGGTCGCGCTGCGCCCGCACCCGGCATGACGGTGCGCGGCCGTTGGCGCCGGCGGCGCGCCGCGCACGGGGCGCTGCGATGGACATCCTGAACACGCTGCGCGCGCTGCCGGTCGAGCGCCAGGTCGCGCTGCTGTTCTTCGCGCTGTTCGGCCTGCTGGCGCTGGGCAGCCTGGTGGTCTTCGCCGGCTGGCTGCGCGCGCAGGCCCGCGCCGACGCCGGCGTCGCCGCCGCCGAGCGCCAGGACCGGCTGCTGCGCGACGTGCGCGCGCTGTGGCTGGGCGCGGCCGTGTTCTGGCTGTCGTGGCTGTCGGGGCCGATCGGTGCGACGCTGCTGTTCGGCGTGTTCTCCTTCCTCGCGCTGCGCGAGTTCATCACGCTGGTGCACACCCGGCGCAGCGACCACCGCAGCCTGATCCTCGCGTTCTTCGTGGTGCTGCCGCTGCAGTACCTGCTGGTCGGGCTGCGCACCTTCGACCTGTTCACCGTGTTCATCCCGGTCTACGCGTTCCTCGCGATCCCGGCGTCCAGCGCGCTGGCCGGCGACCCCGAGCGCTTCCTCGAGCGCAACGCGAAGATCCAGTGGGGGATCATGGTCTGCGTGTTCGGGCTGAGCCACGCACCGGCGCTGCTGCTGCTGGACCTGCCGCGCTTCGCCGACCGCGGCGCGTTCCTGGTGGTCTTCCTGGTGCTGATCACCGCGGCCGCGCAGATCGCGCAGGAGCTGCTCAGCCGCGGGCTGCGCCGCCGGCCGGTGGCGCGCCACATCGACCGCTCGTTCTCGTACCGCGCCTGGGCCGGCGGCGCCGCGGCGGCCGCGCTCGCCGGCGCGGCGCTGGTGTGGATCACGCCGTTCCGGCTGCTGCCGGCGGTGGTGATCGCCGGCGCGGTCGGCGCCTGCGGCGGCCTCGGCGACTTCGTGATGCGCGCGTTGAAGAAGGACGCCGGCGTGCGCTTCTGGGGCAACCAGCCGTCGGTCACCGGCGCGGTCGGGCTGCTCGACCGGATCGCCGCGCTGTGCTTCGCGGCGCCGGTGTTCTCGTAGTAGTCGATGCGGATCTCGTCGAAATTGTCGAATCCGCGCTTGGAGGGGATGTCGCCGGC
>CAZKCJ010000135.1:4997-7708 GCA_964550885.1 uncultured Rubrivivax sp.
GGTGCGCTGGTACGCCAGCGTTGCGCCGTGATCGGCCGCGTGCTCGGCGTCGACCCGGGGCTGCGCTGCACCGGCTTCGGCGTGATCGACGTCGACGGCCAGCGCGCGGCCTACGTCGCCAGCGGCACGATCCGCACCGGAGAGGCGGCGCAGGGCGACCTGCCGGCGCGGCTGAAGCTGATCTACGACGGCCTCAGCCAGGTGATCGCGACCTACGCGCCCAGCTGCGCGTCGGTCGAGATCGTGTTCGTCAACGTCAACCCGCAGAGCACGCTGCTGCTGGGCCAGGCGCGCGGCGCCGCGCTCGCCGGGCTGGTCGCGCACGCGCTGCCGGTGGCCGAGTACACCGCGCTGCAGATGAAGAAGGCGATCGTCGGCCACGGCCACGCGCGCAAGGAGCAGGTGCAGCAGATGGTCGCGCGGCTGCTGGCGCTGCCCGGGCTGCCCGGCGCCGACGCCGCCGACGCGCTCGGTCTGGCGCTGACCCACGCGCACGCCGCCGCCGCGCTGGACGCGCTGGCGCGCAGCACGCCGCTGGCGCGGCGCGCGCACGCGCAGTACCGTCGCGGCCGCGCCTACCGCCGCCCGCCGGCCGCGGCGCGCTGCCGTCGTCCACAGGAGGCCCGATCCCGATGAACCCACCCGCCACCACCCGCTGGCCCCCGATCACCGGCCAGGCCGGCAGCTTCGACGCGTACCTCGCGCTGCCGCCGGCCGGCACCGGGCCGGGGCTGTTGCTGCTGCAGGAGATCTTCGGCGTCAACGCGCACATCCGCGCGGTCGCCGAGCAGTACGCGCTGGCCGGCTTCGTGGTGCTCGCGCCCGACGTGTTCTGGCAGCAGCAGCCGCGGCTGGACATCGGCTACGACGCCGCCGACATCCAGCACGGCCGCGCGCTCGCCCACGCCGCCGACGCGGCGGCGCTGCAGCGCGACCTGGCCGACGCGGTCGCCGCGCTGCGCGCGCTGCCCGAGCTGCGCGGCCGCGGCGTCGGCGCGCTCGGTTACTGCATGGGCGGGCGGCTCGCCTACGTCGCCGCGGCCACCGCCGGCGTCGACGCGGCGGTCGCCTACTGCGGCGGCGGCATCCAGGACCGGCTCGACCTGGCGCCGCAGATCCGCTGCCCGATCCAGTTCCACTACGGCGCGCGCGACCCCAACATCCCCGCGGCGGCGGTGGCCAGCGTGCGCGCGGCGATGCAGGGCAAGTCGGCCGAGGTCTTCGTCTACGACCACGCCGACCACGGCTTCAACTGCTGGGCGCGCAAGTCCTACCACCCGGCCAGCGCCGCGCTGGCGCACGGGCGCACGCTGCAGTTCTTCGCCGAACGGCTGTTCTGAGCCCCGCGGGGACGGGCAGCGCCTCTGTCCGGGCCCGCAGCGCCGACCACCGGCGCGATGCGGGTGCGCGCGCTCGCGGACGCTGACGACGCGGACCAGCTGCACCCCGCCGATCGCCAACGCCGTGCGGGCGCGCGCACTCGCCGCAGCGCCGGCACGCGCGGGTCCGCTGCACGCAGGTGGATCGCCGCGCACCGCCGCGCTCGCCCGGCTGCGGCGACCGGCTCGATCCTCAGGTTTGCAGATGACGGCTGCGACCCCTGCCGCAACACTGCGCCGCACGCAGCGGGCTCGCCGGGCCCGGCGGATCGCAGCAACACCAGGAGGTCTTCCGATGAAACCGCTCCCCCGACTGACCCCGCGTCGCATCGCGGCCCTGTTCGTCCCGACCGCGCTCGCGCTGGCCGCCTGCGGCGGCAGCGACGATCCGGCAGGTCCCGCCTTGCCGACCATGCTGACCCTCGCCGGCACCGCCGCCACCGGCGCCGCCATCGCCGGCGGCAGCGTGGACGCTGCCTGCGCCAGCGGCACCGGCAACGCCCCCACCGGCGCCGACGGCAGCTACAAGCTCGAAATCGAGGGCGGCGCGCTGCCCTGCTCGCTGCGCGTGACCAGCGCCGACGGCAAGACCGTGCTGCACTCGGCGGCCACCGGCAGCGGCCCCAGCGTGCGCGCCAACCTGACACCGGCCACCGAGCTGGCGATGGCGCAGCTGTACGGCCGCGCTCCGGCCGACGTGCACGCCGCCTTCGACGCCGACGCCCAGCGCGCCACCACCGCCACGGCAGTGCAGGCGGCCGCGGACGCGGTCGTGCGCATGCTCGCCAGCGCCGGCATCGCGTTGAGCGGCAACCCGGTCAGCGATGCGCTGGCGATCGGCGATCCCAACGACCGCGCACTCGACACGATGAAGGCCAACCTCGACGCGTCGGGCACCACGCTGGACAGCGTCGTGCAGACGGTGGTCACAACCGTCACCGGCAAGCCGCCGCCCAACGCCGGCCCGAGCCTGCCGGCGGCGTCGCTGCTGGCCGCCGCCGCGCCGAACTGCGCGGCGCTGCGCAGCGGCAAGTACCGCCTGGTGTCCTTCAGTCCGAGCGGCGGCGCGGGGGTGTCGACCGACACCGTCACGCTGGATGCGCCGACGCTGGCCGTGACCAGCGCCGACGGCAGCGAAACCGACCACCTGAGCGCTGCCGGCGCCTGCCGCTACACGCTGCCCAACGGCGGCGAGATGGCGGTCTCGTCGGCCGGCGTGCTGGCATTTCGCTCGCTCGAGGACGGCAGCTGGCGGGGCGGGATCGGCTTCGCCGAGCAGTCTGAGTAGGAATGCCAGTCACCCGACACCCCCTCAACAGATCCGTGCATGCG
>CAZKCJ010000136.1:0-392 GCA_964550885.1 uncultured Rubrivivax sp.
CGTCGCTGGCTGCCGAACCTGCAGTACCGGCGCTTTTGGATCGAAGGCGAGAACCGCTGGGTGCGCCTTCGCGTCAGCACTGCCGCGCTGCGCCTGATCGACAAGGTCGGCATCGAGCAGGTCGTCGCCGACCTGCGCGCGCGCGGCGAACTCTGATCGAACAGGAGCACGAGCGATGGCTACCAAGGGCGGACGCGAGAAGATCAAGCTTGAATCCTCGGCTGGAACCGGCCACTTCTACACGACCGAGAAGAACAAGAAGACCACGCCGGGCAAGCTCGAGTTCATGAAGTTCGACCCGAAGGCGCGCAAGCACGTGCTCTACAAGGAGACCAAGCTGCGCTAGGCGCCGCGCGGGTCGCAGCACGACGCGGTCGTCCTGAGAACCTGCC
>CAZKCJ010000136.1:402-5290 GCA_964550885.1 uncultured Rubrivivax sp.
ATGGCCGGCGGCTGCGGCCCCACCCGAGCATCGAGCGCGCTGCGCCACCCGCGCGCCACTGATCATGAAACGGCCCGCCGCAGGCGGGCCGCCTTGCTTGCGGTCGCCGCTTCCGGGGCAGCAGCTTCAGCGACGTAGACCGCCCGTAGACCGCCGGTACCGCCGACCTGCGCCGTCCCGCACGCCACTAGCGGGCGCGCCGCCCAGCGCGGGTAGTCGAGTCCGTTGCCCGCGTTAGACCGTGCGGGCAGAAGTGACCGGGGACCGCGAGTCAAGCCCCGCGGCCAGCCACGCCGCCGCTCAAGCGCGCGCCGCGCGCAGCCGGTGCGAAAACTCCTGCAGCGCGGCGATGCCGCTGTCCTCGGCCTTGCGGCACCAGGCCTGCAGGTCGGCGACCAGCTGCTCGGCCGACGCGTTGGTGCGGGTCCAAAGCTGCCGCAGCTCCTCGCGCATCGCGACCAGCTTGGCCAGCGCCGGCGCGTCGCCCAGCGCCTGCGCGACCAGCGCCTGGTCGCTGGCGGGAATGCGGTCGGCGTCGCGGTGCAGCCAGCGCCTGGCGGCCAGCATCTGCCGCCAGCGCGCGGTGTTGCGCGCGCCCTGCGCCTTCAGCCGCGCGAGCTCGCCGGCACACGCGCGCCGCACTTCCTTCGCGTAGTGCGCCATCACCTCGTAGCGGTTGGCGATCAGCGCCTCGAGCGTCTCGTCGTCGGGCACCGGCCGCACCGCGCCCACCGCCAGCCGCGGCGGCGTGGTGCGCACCTTCGCGAGCCCGAGCGCCTGCAGCGCACGGATGTAGACCCAGCCGATGTCGAACTCGTAGGCCTTGACCGACAGCTTGGCCGAGGTCGGGTAGGTGTGGTGGTTGTTGTGCAGCTCCTCACCGCCGATCACGATGCCCCAGGGCGAGATGTTGGTCGACGCGTCCGGCGCCTCGAAGTTGCGGTAGCCCCACCAGTGGCCCAGGCCGTTGATGATGCCGGCCGCGGTGATCGGGATCCACAGCATCTGC
Source organism: uncultured Rubrivivax sp. (assembly GCA_964550885.1). Classification (GTDB taxonomy): domain Bacteria; phylum Pseudomonadota; class Gammaproteobacteria; order Burkholderiales; family Burkholderiaceae_C; genus Rubrivivax. The sequence continues at coordinate 1,412 of CAZKCJ010000136.1, forward strand.
ACCGCCCAGACGGTCGCGCCGATCGCGCCGAACAGCAGCAGGTCGATCACCAGCATCAGGCCCACGCCCTGCCAGGTGAAGCGGCTGTACAGATTGCGCTCGATCCAGTCGTCGGGCGTCAGGCGGCCGTACTTGGCGAGCGTCTCGGGCACCTTCGCCTCGGCCCGGTACAGCTCGCTGCCGGTCAGCAGCACCGTCTTGATGCCCTTGGCCACCGGGCTGTGCGGGTCGTCGACGGTCTCGCACTTGGCGTGGTGCTTGCGGTGGATCGCGACCCACTCCTTGGTCACCATGCCGGTGGTCAGCCACAGCCAGAAGCGGAAGAAGTGCGCCGGGATCGGGTGCAGCTCGAGTGCGCGGTGCGCCTGCGCGCGGTGCAGGAAGATGGTCACGCTGGCGATCGTGACGTGCGTGAGCACCAGGGTCACCAGCAGCACCTGCCACCACGACGCGTCGAGCAGCCCGTCGCTGAGAAGCCCCACGACCGCGTCGTGCAGCGTCGTCCATGCGTTCATGCAGTTCCTTCGGATTCGAGTCGCCCGCGGCCGCGGGCGCAACCGGCGATTTTATCGGCGCATGCCGTGCGCAGTAGGTGCGGCGGCCTAGAGCCCGTACGCGCAGCCGGATCTGCCGGCCGCGCCCTGGGCCGTATGCGTGGCCGGAGCCGCCGGCCACGTCCTGGGCCCGTACGCGCGGCCGGAGCTGCCGGCCGCGCCCTGGCGCATCTGCGCCCTGGCGCGCCGCGGCTGCGGGCCCGGCACCGGCGCGCGGCCATCAGTGCCGCACCCAGACCGCGGCGAAGAAGCCGTCGGTGCCGTGGCGCTGCGGCCACAGGCGCAGCCGCCCCTGCTCGTCGAGCTCGGCGGCCCGCTCCACCCGCGCCTGGGCCAGCAGCTCGCCCGCGGCCGCCGGCGCGAAGTCGCGCGCGTGCTCGGCGGTGAAAGCGTCGGCGACTGCCTCGTTCTCGCTGCGCAGCAGGCTGCAGGTCGCGTAGACCAGCCGCCCGCCCGGCTTCAGCAGCCGCGCCGCGCTCGCGAGGATCGCCTGCTGCTTGGCCTGCAGCTGCGCGACCGACTGTGGCGACTGGCGCCACTTCAGGTCGGGGTTGCGGCGCAGCGTGCCCAGGCCCGAGCAGGGCGCGTCGACCAGCACGCGGTCGACCTTGCCGGCCAGCCGCTTGATCCGATCGTCACGCTCGTGCGCGAGCTGCGCCGGGTGCACGTTGCTCAGGCCGCTGCGCGCCAGCCGCGGCTTCATCGCCGCGAGCCGGTGGCCCGAGGTGTCCCACGCGTACAGGCGCCCGGTGCTGCGCATCGCCGCGCCCAGCGCCAGCGTCTTGCCGCCGGCACCGGCGCAGAAGTCGACCACCATCTCGCCGCGCTTCGGATCGGTCAGCAGCGCGAGCAGCTGGCTGCCCTCGTCCTGCACCTCGAGCTCGCCGCGGGTGAACACCCCCAGGCGCTGCAGCGCCGGCTTGCCCTGCACCCGCAGCCCCCACGGCGAGTACGGTGTCGGCTGCGCGTCGATGCCGGCGTCGCGCAGCTCGCGCTGCACCGCGTCGCGCCTGGCCTTCAGCGGGTTCACGCGCAGGTCCAGCGGCGCCGGCTGCAGCAGCGCGTCGGTCAGCGCGCTGAAGGTCGGCGCGTCGAGCTGCTCACGCAGCGCGCCGGCCAGCCAGTCGGGCAGGTTGTGGCGCAGCTTGTCGGGCAGCGTCGCCGGATCGAAGGTCAGGGTGCGCGCGCGCCACGCGGCCTCGTCGCCGTCGATCGCCGCGGCCAGCAGCGCCGCGTCGCCCTGCCAGGCCAGCAGCACCAGCCGGCGCTCGAGCGGCCCGCGCCCCGACTGCGCCAGTTGCTGCAGCAGCAGCCGGCGGCGCAGCAGCTCGTACGCGGTCCCGCCCAGCGCGTGCTGCTCGCGCTGGCCGAGCGCGCGCTGGCTGCGCAGGAACGCAGACACCACGCCGTCGGCCGGCGCGTCGAAGCGCAGCAGCCGGCCCACCAGCCCGGCCGCGAGCTCGACCACGACCGCCGCACGCATCGCCCGATTATCCGGGCCGCGTGCCGGCGGCCGGCGTCCGCGACGGGCCTGCGCGCGCTGGCGGCTAGCGCTCGGGCAGCAGCAGCTGCGGCTCGCCGCGCAGCTGCCGCACCACACCGCTGTCGATGCGCAACGTGCCCTCGACGAACCAGCGCACCGCGCGCGGATAGATCCGGTGCTCGGTCGCCAGCACGCGCGCGGCCAGCGCGTCGGCGTCGTCGTCGGGCCGCACCGGCACCACCGACTGGATCACGATCGGGCCGAGGTCCAGTTCCGGCGTCACGAAGTGCACGGTCGCGCCGGCCAGCTTGCAGCCCGCCTCGAGCGCGCGCCGATGCGTGTGCAGCCCCGGGAACGCCGGCAGCAGCGACGGGTGGATGTTCAGCATCCGGCCCGCGTAACGGCGCGTGAAGCGCTCGCCCAGGATCCGCATGAAGCCGGCGAGCACCACCAGGTCCGGCCGGTGCGCGTCGATCGCCGCGGCCAGCGCGTCGTCGAAGGCCGAGCGCGCGGCGAATGCGCGGTGGTCGACGACCGCGGTCGCGATCCCTTGCTCGGTGGCGAACTGCAGCCCGGCGGCGTCGGCGCGGTTGCTGATCACCGCGACCACGCGCGCCGGCCAGCGCTCGGCGGCGCAGCTGCGCACGATCGCCTCCATGTTGGAGCCGCGGCCCGAGATCAGGATGACGATCGACTGCATCGGCGGGCAGTGTAGTCAGGCGGCGCACGCCGCAGCGGCCCCTAGAATGGCCCGGCGGCATCCGCCGCCTTCGTCGCCCGCGACCGCCCCACGATGCCAGCCCGAATCCTCTCCGGCATGCGCCCCACCGGCGCGATGCACCTCGGCCACTATCACGGCGCACTCAAGAACTGGGTGCGGCTGCAGCACGAGTACGAGTGCTTCTACTTCGTCGCCGACTGGCACGCGCTGACCACGCACTACCAGGAGCGCGAGGTCATGGGCCACTACGTGTACGAGATGGTGATCGACTGGCTCGCCGCGGGCCTGGACCCCGAGCGCTGCACGATCTTCCTGCAGAGCCGCCTGCCCGAGCACGCCGAGCTGTTCACGCTGCTGGCGATGGGCACGCCGCTCGGCTGGCTGGAGCGCGTGCCGACCTACAAGGACCAGATGGAGAAGCTCGCCGACCGCGACCTCGCGACCTACGGCTTCCTCGGCTACCCGCTGCTGCAGGCGGCCGACATCCTGATCTACCGCGCGACCTACGTGCCGGTGGGCGAGGACCAGGCCTCGCACGTCGAGCTCACGCGCGAAGTCGCGCGCCGCTTCAACCACCTGTACGGCCGCAGCAGCGACTTCGAACAGCAGCTCGCCGCGGCGCTCGCGCGGCTGCCGAAGGACGACCAGCGCTACTACGACAAGCGCCGGCGCGAGTTCGGCGAGACCGGCCGCGCCGAGCCGCTGGCCAAGGGCGAGGCGCTGGTGCAGCGCGCGGCGGCGACGATCGAGGGCTGGACCGCGCAGCAGACCGAGCTGCTGCTCGGCCACCTGCGCGGCGCCGGCCGCACGATCCTGGTCGAGCCGCAGGCCCTGCACACCGAGGTCACGCGGCTGCCGGGGCTGGACGGCACCAAGATGAGCAAGAGCTACGGCAACTCGATCGCGATGCGCGAGGAGCCGGCCGAGGTCGAGCGCAAGATCCGGCGCATGCCCACCGACCCGGCGCGCGTGCACCGCAGCGACCCGGGCAACCCCGAGCGCTGCCCGGTGTGGGAGTTCCACAAGGTCTACAGCGACGCCGCCACCCGGGACTGGGTGTGGAAGGGCTGCACTACCGCCAGCATCGGCTGCCTGGAGTGCAAGCAGCCGGTGATCGACGC
>CAZKCJ010000136.1:5300-6535 GCA_964550885.1 uncultured Rubrivivax sp.
CAGCCGTGGCGCGAGCGCGCGCAGCCCTACCTGGACGACCCGCGGCGGGTGCGCCGGATCGTCGACGAAGGCACCGAGCGCGCGCGCACCGAGGCGCGGCGCACGATGGCCGAGGTGCGCGAGGCGATGGGGCTGAAGTACTGAGCGGCGGCGAGGCGGGGTTGACCGGCAGGGCGCTGCACCACGAACCCGTCGCCGCCGCGCGTGCGCGGGCTTGCGCGCGGTGGACTGCGACTTCCTGATCGTCGGCGCCGGCATCGCCGGTGCGTCGGTCGCCTACTTCCTCGCGCCGCACGGCCGCGTCGTGCTGCTGGAGCGCGAAGCGCAGCCCGGCTGGCACAGCACCGGGCGCTCGGCCGCGCTGTACATGGCGAGCTACGGCACGCCGCAGGTGCGCGCGCTGACGCGGGCCAGCCGCGCCTTCCTCGACCGGCCGCCGCCGGGCTTCGCCGCAACGCCGATCCTCACGCCGCGCGGCGCGCTGTTCGTCGCCACACCCGCGCAGGCCGAGCTGCTCGACGAGCACCTGGCGTTGCTCGCCCGCCAGTCGCCGCAGGCGCGCCGCCTCGACCGCGCGCAGACGCTGGCGCTGGTGCCGGTGCTGCGGCCCGAGCAGCTGCTGGGCGGCGCGCTCGAGCCCGACGCGTCGGACATCGACGTGCATGCGCTGCACCAAGGTTTCCTGCGCGGCCTGCGCCGCCACGCCGGCGTACTGGCGTGCGCCGCCGAGGTCACCGCGATCGAGCGCGACGCCGCCGGCTGGCGCGTGCTCGCCGGCGCGCTCGAGTACCGCGCGCCGCTGCTGGTCAACGCCGCCGGCGCCTGGTGCGACGCGGTCGCGCGCCTGGCCGGCGTCGCGCCGATCGGGCTGCAGCCCAGGCGCCGCTCGGCCTTCGTGTTCGCGCCGCCGCCGGGGATGGCGGTCGCGCGCTGGCCCAGCGTGATCGCCGCCGACGAGGCCTGGTACCTGAAGCCCGATGCCGGCGTGCTGCTGGGCTCGCCGGCCAACGCCGACCCGGTGCCGCCGCAGGACGTGCAGCCCGAGGAGCTGGACATCGCCACCGGCATCGCGCGCATCGAGGCGGCGACCACGCTGCGGATCCGCCGGCCGCTGCGCACCTGGGCGGGGCTGCGCAGCTTCGTCGCCGACGGCGACCTGGTCGGCGGCTTCGACCCGCAGGCGCCGGGCTTCTTCTGGCTCGCCGCGCAGGGCGGCTACGGCATCCAGACCTCGG
>CAZKCJ010000136.1:6545-7668 GCA_964550885.1 uncultured Rubrivivax sp.
GCCGCTGCCGCAGCCGATCGCCGGCTTCGGCCTGAGCGCGGCGATGCTCGCGCCGGCCAGGCTGCGCCACGCTTGACGGTGCCGCGATCAGCCGCGGCGTGCGCGGCCGGCGTGCCCGCGGCCGCGTCTGCCGCCGGTGGCGATCTGCGCGCCCGCCAGCGGCTTCGTCGCCGGATCGCGGTCAGCCCGCAGCGCCCCGGCGCTCGAGCGCCGCCTGCACCAGCCCGCCGGACGCGCCGGTGCTGCCGGCTGCTGCCGCCCACGCGAGGTCGTGCGGATCGAAGCCGGCCTGCAGCGTCGGCTTGACCACCTCGAAGTAAGGCGACACGTCGAAGTCGCGCGGCGCGAACAGGCTGTAGTCGCGGATGTGCAGCAGCTCGCTGCGGCAGTGCCGACCCGCGCGGTCGAGGTCGTCGCGCACGCTGATCTCCGGCAGGATCGGGTAGCGGATCGCCTGGAAGGCCTGCGCGATCAGCGTCGAGCAGATCGCCCGCGTCGGATCGCCGCTGCCGAAGGCGAGCATGCGCCGGCGCCGGTGCATCGGCACCGGCGGCATCGGCAGCAGGTAGCGCGCGAGGTCGAACAGGTTCTTCAGGTCGTAGCGCTGGCCGATCCGGCCGACCGCGTAGTCGACCAGCTGCTGCAGCTCGCCCGAGCTCAATCCCACCGGGCGGCAGATCCGGGTGTGCTGATGCTCGTACGCGGCCAGCGGGATCACCTGCACGCCGCCGCGCAGGTCGGCCTCGACCAGCGTCGGGCCGGCGGCCGTGAGCCCCGCGACCGTGCCGCTGCCGACGAACAGCGCCGCGTGCGACCAGTTCGACTGCGTCAGGTACTTGATCGCCATGCTCAGCCGCGACTGGCCTTCGACCAGCAGCACGTCGCCCGGGCGCAGCGCCGCGGCCAGCTGCTCGGGCGGCACGATCGCCACCATCTCGCCGTGCGGCCGGGGCGCGAGCAGGTGCGCGGCCAGACGGTCGCCGAGGCGTTCCAGCCAACGATTCATCGCGCTTGCGTCGTTCGTGCTGCCGCCGGCACCGCCGGGTCCGCATCCGGCGCGCCGGCGCCGTGCCGCCCGGGTTTATCACAACCCGGTGCCCAGGCCATCGGGCCGGCCCGCGGA
>CAZKCJ010000137.1:0-7617 GCA_964550885.1 uncultured Rubrivivax sp.
CTGTCGACCAGCGGCGTGCGCACGAAGCCGGGGCAGATCACGTTGGCGCGCACGCCCTTGTGCCCGCCCTCCTTCGCGACCACGCGCGCCAGCCCGAGCAGGCCGTGCTTGGCGGTCACGTACGGCGCCTTCAGCGGCGACGCGAGCTTGGAGTGCACCGAGCCCATGTAGATCACGCTGCCGCTGCCGGCGCGGTACATGTGCGGCAGGCAGGCACGGGTGGTCAGGAAGGCGCCGTCGAGGTGGATCGCGAGCAGCTTCTTCCACTCGGCGAAGCTGAACTCCTCCAGCGGGTGCACGATCTGGATGCCGGCGTTGCTGACCAGCACGTCGACGCCGCCGAAAGCGGCGACCGCCGCGGCGATGCCGTCGTTGACCGCCCGCTCGTCGGTCACGTCCATCGCCACCGCGAGCGCGCGCCCGCCTGCGGCCTCGATCTGGCCGACCACCGTCTTGGCGGCGTCGGGGTTCAGGTCGGCGATCACGACCTTGGCGCCTTCGCGCGCATAGGTCAGCGCGATCTCGCGGCCGATGCCGCTGGCCGCGCCGGTGACGATCGCGGTCTTGTCCTGCAGTTTCATGGGTGGCTCCGGTTCGGTTGGAGGAAGCGACGTCGCTGCGGTTCAGCGCGTCAGGTCGAAGACCTGCATGCCCTCGTGGCGCTCGGTCGCGCGCCGCCAGTCGGCGTGCGCGATGCTGCGCCGCGCGTCGGCGCGGCCGGCGTTCCACAGGTGGTCGACGGTCGAGCGCGAGAACTCGAAGTCCTTGACGCTGCCCGAGCGCGTGTCGTGCCGGTTGATCAGGTGCACCAGCGAGATCGCGCGCGCCCGGCTGGCCTCGGCCAGCCGGCGCGCGTCGGCGTCGGCGCGCAGCGCCGGCGGCAGCTTCGCGAGCAGCCGCCGCAGCGCCGCGTTGGCCGCCTCGCGCCGGTGCAGCTGGGTGCTGTTGAAGCGCGTCTTGCTCGAGTACTGGATGTCCTTCACGCGCTCCTGCACCTCGTCGAGGTTGTCGGGCATCTCGCCGCGCGCGCTGAACAGGTCGATCTGCAGGACCAGCGCGGACAGCTCGGGCGCCTCGTCCAGCACGTACCACAGCGGCGAGTTCGACACCAGCCCGCCGTCCCAGTAGTCCTCGCCGCCGATCTGGATCGGCGGAAAGCCCGGCGGCAGCGCGCCGCTGGCCATCACGTGCTCGGGCGCCAGCAGCATGTGGCGGCTGTCGAAGTACACCGAGTTGCCCGAGCGCAGGTTGACCGCACCCACCGACAGGCGCACCTCGCCGCGGTTGATGCGGTCGAAGTCGACCAGCTCGAGCAGCGTCTGCCGCAGCGGCGCCGTGTCGTACACGCCAAGTGCCCAGCCGAACTCGACCGGCAGGCGCGGCCGGAAGAAGCCCGGCACGCCGAAGCCGATCGCCGCCGCGGCGGCGGCGCGGTTGCGCAGCCCGTGCATCGGCCCGGTCAGGCCGTCTACCGGCCACGGCATCGACGCCGACACCCGGTCCCAGAACTCGCGCAGCCGCGCGACCCGCTGCTCGGGCGGATTGCCGGCGATCAACGCCGCGTTGATCGCGCCGATCGACACGCCGGCCACCCAGTCGGGCGACACCCCGGCGGCACTGAAGCCCTCGAACGCGCCCGCCTGGTACGCGCCGAGCGCGCCGCCGCCCTGCAGCACCAGCACCGTGTGCTCGTGCTCGGGGGTGCTGGGGCTTGGACGATCTTGCGGCACGGACGCTCCCGGGCAACGAGGCGGGCGGATTCATTATGGGCGCGCCGCGCTGCGCCCCCGGGGCCGGTGCGCGATGGCCGCAGGTCGGGCCTGAAGCGAGCAGCAGCGGGCGCCGCAGCACGCCGGCCCGGCCGACGGTTCGGGCTTGGACCATCGACGAACATGCCTCTAGAATGACCGCGGCCTCTCGTCCGATCCCTCGTCCGATCGCCACCCACAAGGGCTTCGACAGCCCCTCGAACAGGAGACATCCATGAGCCTTCATCGTGCGTCATCGATCGCCGCCGCGCTGGCGACCGCCGCGCTGCTGCTCGGCACCGCCCCGGCGCTGCGCGCGCAGGACCAGCACTTCGACCTGAAGCTCTCGCACTGGGTGCCGCCCGCGCATCCGCTGCAGAAGGCGCTCGAGGACTGGGCGGCGTCGGTGGAGAAGGCGTCGAACGGCACGATCACCTCCAAGGTCTATCCGTCGCAGCAGCTGGGCAAGGCCTTCGACCACTACGACATGGCGCGCGACGGCATCGCCGACCTGACCTACATCAACCCGGGCTACCAGCCCGGGCGCTTCCCGATCATCGCCGCCGGCGAGCTGCCGTTCACCATCGCCAACGCCACCGGCGGCTCGCGCGCGCTGGACGCGTGGTACCGCAAGTACGCCGAGCGCGAGATGAAGGACGTCAAGTTCTGCCTGGCCTTCGTGCACGACCCGGGCAGCTTCCACGCGCGCACCAAGAAGATCATGGTGCCGGACGACATCAAGGGCATGAAGATCCGGCCCGCGCACGCGACCATGGCGACCTACGTGACGATGCTGGGCGGCACCAACGTGCAGGCCTCGGCCCCCGAGGTGCGCGACATCATCGAGAAGGGCGTGGCCGACGCGGTCACCTTCCCGTGGGGCTCGGTGATCCTGTTCGGCATCGACAAGGTCACCAAGTACCACATGAACGCGCCGCTGTACACGACCACCTTCGCGTTCGTCTTCAACAAGTCCAAGTACAACCGCATGTCCGCCGCGCAGAAGAAGGTGATCGACGACCACTGCACCAACGAATGGGCGGGCAAGGTCGCCGCACCCTGGGGCGAGTACGAGCACGCCGGCATCGCCAAGCTCGCCGCCGAGCCGGGCCACGAGGTCTACACGATCACGCCCGAGCAGACGGCGCTGTGGAAGAAGGCCGCGCTGCCGCTGCACAAGACCTGGGCCGACAACGTGCGCAAGGTCGGCGTCGACCCCGACAAGGCCATGCAGGAGCTCGAAGCCCGGCTCGAGGAGTTCGGCGCGGCGGCCAAGTGAGCGCCGCCGGCGCAGGCTCCGGCCTGGATCGCTTCATCGAGGCGATCGAGGTGACCGCGGCGTGGTTCCTCGCCGCGGTTACTGCGCTGACCTTCGTGTCGGTGATCCTGCGCTACTTCTTCAACTGGGCGATCCCCGACACCTACGACATCGGCCGGCTGCTGCTGGCGATCCTGATCTTCTGGGGCATGGCCGGCGCCGGCTACCGCGGCGAGCACATCACCGTGGATCTGGTCTGGGGCGCGCTCGGCCCGCGCCTGCGCCGCGCGCTGGACCTGTTCTCCAACGCGGTCACGCTGTTCGCGATGGCCGCCTTCGCGCTGATGATGGGCCACAAGGTGCTGGACACCCGCGAGGAGCACGTGCTGACCTTCGACCTCGGCCAGCCGGTGTGGATCTACTACCTGGTCGCCTGGCTGGGCCTGGCCGCCTCGGTGCTGCTGCTGGTGATCCGCCTGTACCGCCTGGCGCTGAACCCGCAGGCGCTGGGTGCGGGCGGGCACGCCCCGCGCGTCGAGTGATGCGCCGATGAGCGACCACGCGATCGCCGTCAGCGGCTTCGTGCTGCTGTTCGTGCTGATGCTGCTGCGCGTGCCGGTGGGCATCGCGATGGGCCTGATCGGTATCGCCGGCTTCGGCTTCATGACCCACGACTTCGACGCCGCGTTGAGCCTGCTGGCGCAGTCGCCGATCCGCACCGTGGCCGACATGCAGTTCGCGGTGATCCCGCTGTTCCTGCTGATGGGCGCGTTCGCTTCCGCCTCGGGCATGAGCCGCGAGCTGTTCCGCGTCTCCAACGCCTTCCTCGGCCACTTCAAGGGCGGGCTGGGCATCGCCACCATCGCCGCCTGCGGCGGCTTCGCCGCGATCTGCGGCTCGTCGGTGGCCACCGCCGCGACCTTCTCGTCGGTGGCCTACCCCGAGATGCGCCGCTACGGCTACCCGCAGAGCTTTTCCACCGGCGTGATCGCCGCCGGCGGCTCGCTCGGGATCATGATCCCGCCGTCGACCGTGCTGGCGGTCTACGGGCTGATCACCGAGCAGGACATCGGCAAGCTGTTCATCGCCGGCATCCTGCCCGGCATCGTCGCGGTGGCGATGTACATCATCACCATCAACATCATCGGCTTCGTGCGCCCGCGCTTCCTGCCCGCGGGCACCCGCCACTCCTGGAGCGAGCGCATCGCCTCGCTGCGCGACGTCTGGGCGGTGGCGCTGCTGTTCGTGTTCATCATCGGCGGGCTGTACGGCGGGCTGTTCACCGCCACCGAGGCCGGCGGCATGGGCGCCGGCGGCGCCTTCATCATCGGCGTGCTGCGCCGCAAGCTGAGCTGGGCGCAGTTCATGAGCAGCCTGGTGGAGTCGCTGCGCACCACCGCCGCGGTGTTCACGATCCTGATCGGCGCGCTGCTGTTCGGCTACTTCCTCACCATCACCCAGACCCCGCAGGCGCTGACCACCTGGCTCACCGGCCTGGGCCTGGGCCGCTACGAAGTGCTGGCGATGATCCTGCTGATGTACCTGCTGCTGGGCTGCATCATGGACGCGATGGCGATGATCATCCTGACCGTGCCGATCATCTTCCCGGTGATCATGCAGCTGGGCTTCGACCCGATCTGGTTCGGCGTGATCGTCGTGGTCACCGTCGAGCTCGGCCTGATCCACCCGCCGGTGGGCATGAACGTGTTCGTGATCAAGAGCGTCGTGCGCGACGTGAAGCTGTCCACCATCTTCGTCGGCGTCGCCCCCTTCGTCGTCACCGACATCATCCGCCTGGTGCTGCTGGTGGCCTTCCCCGTCATCGCCACCTTCCTGCCCGCGCACATGTAGCGGGCCGCGCGGGCGAGTCGCCTGCCGCGCGTGACCCGCGCGGCTTCTGCCGGGCGAAAGCCGGCCGTTCGAGTCCAGCGGCGCTGCGCAAGCGGCCGCAGGTCCGGGTTCGCGGCCGCATCCCTGGTTCAAGCACCGCGCGAGCGCCGCACACACAGGCGGCGGCGCCCGCCCCGCCGTCATTCGACCGTCACCGACTTCGCGAGGTTGCGCGGCTTGTCGACGTCGGTGCCGCGTGCGCAGGCGGTGTGGTAGGCGAGCAGCTGCAGCGGCACCACGTGCAGGATCGGCGACAGCGCGCCGTAGTGCTCGGGCATGCGGATCACGTGCACGCCGTCGTCGCTGTCGATGCGGGTGTCGGCGTCGGCGAACACGAACAGCTCGCCGCCGCGCGCGCGCACTTCCTGCAGGTTGCTCTTGAGCTTGTCGAGCAGCGCGTCGTTGGGCGCCACCGCCACCACCGGCATCGCGCGCGTCACCAGCGCGAGCGGCCCGTGCTTGAGCTCGCCCGCCGGGTAGGCCTCGGCGTGGATGTAGCTGATCTCCTTGAGCTTGAGCGCACCCTCCAGCGCGATCGGGTAGTGCAGCCCGCGGCCCAGGAACAGCGCGTTCTCCTTGCGCGCGAACTCTTCGCTCCACGCGATCACCTGCGGCTCGAGCGCGAGCACCGCCTGCACCGCCACCGGCAGGTGGCGCAGCGCGCGCAGCCGCTCGTGCTCCTGCGCGTCGTCGAGGCGGCCGCGCGCCTGCGCCAGCGCCAGCGTCAGCAGGAACAGGCCGACCAGCTGGGTGCTGAAGGCCTTGGTCGAGGCCACGCCGACCTCCACGCCGGCGCGGGTCAGGTACGCGAAGCGGCACTCGCGCACCAGCGTGCTGGTGGCGACGTTGCAGATCGTCAGCGTGTGCGCCATGCCCAGCGAGCGTGCGTGCCGCAGCGCGGCCAGCGTGTCGGCGGTCTCGCCGCTCTGGCTGATCGTGACCACCAGCGTGTGCGGGTCGGGCACGCTGTCGCGGTAGCGGTACTCGCTGGCGATCTCGACGCTGGTCGGGATGCCGGCGATCGACTCCAGCCAGTAGCGCGCGGTGCAGCCGGCGTAGTAGCTGGTGCCGCAGGCCAGGATCAGCACCTGCCGCGCGTCGCGGAACACCGCGTGCGCGCCGTCGCCGAACAGCTCGGGCGCAATGCCGCCGACCGCGTCCAGCGTGTCGGCCAGCGCGCGCGGCTGCTCGAAGATCTCCTTCTGCATGTAGTGCCGGTAGGGCCCGAGCTCGGCCGCGCCGCTGTGCGCGACCACGGTTCGCACCTCGCGCTCAACCGGGCGGAAGCGCCCGTCGGCCTGGCGCGCGCTGATCCAGGTCTTGCCCAGCTGCAGGTCGACGACGTCGCCCTCCTCCAGGTAGACGATCTGGTCGGTCACGCCGGCCAGCGCCATCGCGTCGCTGGCCAGGAAGTTCTCGCCGGCGCCCAGCCCCAGGATCAGCGGCGAGCCGGCGCGCGCGCCGACCACCCGCTGCGGTTCGTCGCGGCAGAACACCGCGATCGCGTACGCGCCCTTCAGGCGCAGCACCGCGCGCTGCACCGCGTCGAACAGGTCGCCGTCGTAGAAGTGGTCGACCAGGTGGGCGACGACCTCGGTGTCGGTCTGGCTGCTGAACTCGTAGCCGCGCTTGATCAGCTCGGTGCGCAGCTCGTCGTGGTTCTCGATGATGCCGTTGTGCACCAGCGCCACGCGGTCGCGGCTGAAGTGCGGGTGCGCGTTGTGCACCTCGGGCGCGCCGTGGGTCGCCCAGCGGGTGTGCGCGATACCGGTGCCGGCAGCGATGCCGTCGCGCGCGACCGCCGCCGCCAGCTCGGCCACCCGCGCGGTGCTGCGCGCGCGGCGCCGCTCGCCGCCCTGGTGCACCGCGACCCCGCAGGAGGCGTAGCCGCGGTACTCGAGCCGCTTCAGGCCCTCGATCAGGATCGGGACGATGTCGCGGTGGCTGACCGCGCCGACGATGCCGCACATGCACTGCCTTTCGCTTGCTCGAGAGGCGCAATCCTAGACAGTCGGCGACGCAATATGCTTGCGATCTGGATGACGAACTGGTCTGAACACGCTATCAACGTACCGTTCTGCAAGAATCAGCCGCAAGACCATGACCGGATGGCCGTTTCCATCGTGACCGACTTCACGCTCGATTCAACCGACCTGCGCTTGCTGGAGCTGCTGCAGCACGACGCCGCGCGCTCGAACCAGGACCTGGCCGCCGCCGTCGGGATCTCGCCGGCCACCTGCCTGCGCCGGGTGCGGCGGCTGGTCGAGCAGCGGTTGATCGAGCGCCGGGTCGCGCTGCTGTCGCACGAACGGCTGGGCCACGGGCTGACCGCGATCGTCGAGATCACGCTCGACCGCCAGGGCGCCGAACACCTGGCAGCCTTCGAGCAGCGGGCTGTGGCCGACGCCGCGGTCCAGCAGTGCTACCGGGTGGCGCCGGGGCCGGACTTCGTGCTCGTCGTCTGGGCGAGCGACATGCCCGCGTACCAGGCGCTGGTGCAGCGCCTGTTCACCCAGGACGCGAACGTGCGCAATGTAAAGGCCTACTTCAGCGTGCACCGCGCGAAGTTCGAACCGGCGATCGGGCTGCCGGCGCCCGGGCGCCGCTGATCCCGTGCCCGGATGCGTCGGACCACGATCCCGGACGCCGCGGCACGCTATCTCGACACCCGCACCACCGGCTCGCGGCTCGCGCCGCGGCATGATCGGCCGATGCAGCTGC
>CAZKCJ010000138.1:0-257 GCA_964550885.1 uncultured Rubrivivax sp.
GTGCGGTCGGTGGGCCGGCCGAAGCGCCGCCGGACGACACGGGGGAGGCGCTGGGGCTTCCCGCCGCCGGGCTCACGATCACGTTCGGCTTCGGGCCGGGACTCTTCGAGAACGAGGACGGCGACCGCTACGGGATCGCCGCGCAGCGTCCCCCGGGGCTGGAACGGCTCCCGGCGTTCCTCGGTGACGATCTCGATCCGCAGACCTCTCACGGCGACCTGTGCATCCAGGCCTGCGCCGACGACCCGCAGGTGGCG
>CAZKCJ010000138.1:267-6902 GCA_964550885.1 uncultured Rubrivivax sp.
CATGCGATCCGCAACCTCAGCCGCATCGCCTTCGGCCGGGCTCGGCTGCGCTGGTCGCAGCTGGGATTCGGCAAGACGTCGCGCACGACGGCGACGCAGGCGACGCCGCGCAATCTTTTCGGGTTCAAGGACGGCACCGCGAACATCCTGGCCGATGACACCGAGGCGCTCGGCGATCACGTCTGGGTATCGGAGAAGGACGAACCGGCGTGGCTGGCCGGCGGGTCCTACCTCGTGGCCAGGAAGATCGCGATCGAGAACAGCACGACCATCCGGTACGCGAAGGCCACCGGCGCGTACAGCGCGAGCCACAGCGCCTCGGTGCGCGACCGCGCGGGCGAGGTCGCTTCGCGCCGGCCGATCAGCCAGCGTTCGGCGAGCCAGCCCCACCAGCGGCCCGCGCGCTGCGCGAGGTTCGGGATCTCGAGCCAGTCGCTGAGCACGTAGTAGCCGTCGTAGCGCAGCAGCGGGTTGGCGTTGAAGACCACCGTGGTCACGCTGGCCAGCAGTGCGACGTCGAAGGCGATCGCGCGCGCGAGCCCGGGCTCGAGCGCGAGCCACAGGTAGAAGGCGATCGCGGCGATCGCCAGCTCGACCAGCATGCCGGCGGCGCCGACCAGCATGCGCGCGCGCTTGTCCGGAAAGGCCCAGGAACTCGACGCCTCGACGTAGGGCACCGGCAGCAGCAGCAGCAGCATCACCCCCAGGTCGTGCACTTCGCCGCCGCCGAGCCGGCAGGCGACGCCGTGGCCGATCTCGTGCAGCGCCTTGACCAGCGGGAAGATCACCAGCAGCAGCAGCAGGTTGTCCAGCGCCAACAGCCGCTCGCTGAAGTTGCCGCCGAGCTCGCGCCAGTGCGGCGGCACCAGCAGCAGCGCCGGCAGCACCAGCGCCAACCACAGCCAGGCACCGCGTCGGTTCAGCACCGGTCGCAGCCAGCCGACCAGCTGCTGCAGCCAGCGGTCGGGGTCGACCAGCGGCACGCGGATCGCGAACGGGTTGAGCCAGCGCGACGCGAAGCGCCGCCGCAGCTGACGCCGATCGCGCTGCGCCAGCTCGGCCAGGTCGGGCACCGCGTCGGCGGCCAGCAGGTCGAGCGCGTGCAACTGGCCGAGCAGCGCGAGCAGGTCCTCCTGGCTGGGCGCGTCCT
Organism: uncultured Rubrivivax sp.; assembly: GCA_964550885.1. Taxonomy (GTDB): domain Bacteria; phylum Pseudomonadota; class Gammaproteobacteria; order Burkholderiales; family Burkholderiaceae_C; genus Rubrivivax. Next base: position 1,418 of record CAZKCJ010000138.1, read on the forward strand.
CGTCGGGCTGCGCCGCCAGCTGCTGCCACAGCTGCTCGAGCGTGCGCTTGCCGTCGAGCAGCCGGATGATCCGCCAGGCCTGGCGGTCGAAGCGGTGGTAGCGGGCGTTGACCCGGTCCTCGACCAGCACCCAGGCCTCGCCGCGCCAGCGCTGCGCGTGCAGCCGCAACTGCTCGCGCAGCCGCGGCGCCAGGCCCGCGACCCGGTACCAGTGGCTGCTGACCAGCCCGGCGCCGAGCGCGGCGCCGCCGCTGCGCGCGCCCGCGTCCGCCGCGCCGCCGCCGGCGGCTACCAGCCGATCGTCCACAACGCGTAGCGCAGCCAGTCGACCAGCCGGTGGCCGGCGACCCACAGCAGGCTGCGCTCGCCGACCTCGACCTTGCCGATGCCCTCCATGCCGGGCTGGATGCCGGCGCGGGTGCCCTGCACCTGCGCCTCGACCCGGAACGCGGTGCGCCCCTCCTCGGCCACCGCCATCGGCGCGACGCGCGTGACCTGCACGCCGTGGCTCTCGCCCGGCAGGCCGCTGAGCACCAGCTCGCCGTGCGCGCCCGGGTGCACCTGCAGGATGTCGCGCTCGTCGACGCGCAGCACCACCCGCCACTCGGCCAGCGGCGCGACTTCGAACAGCACCTTGCCCTGCTCCACCGGCGAGCCCAGCTGCTGCGACAGGTCGCCGCGCACGATCACGCCGTCGAAGGGCGCGACCAGCGCCGCGCGCGCGAGCTTGCTGCGCACCAGCGCCAGCTCGGCCGCGGCCTCGTCGACCTGCGCCTGCGCGAGCTGTGCGTCCACCGCCTTGCCCAGCGCCATCGCCTCGCGCAGCTTGCGCTCGCCCAGCTCGGCCTGCGCCAGCCACTTGGCCTCCTCGAGCCGCAGGTCGCGATCGTCGAGCCGGGCCAGCGTGTCGCCGGCGGCGACCCGGTCACCGGCGCGCAGCCGGGACTCGAGGATGTAGCCGTCGAAGGGAGCGACCAGCGCGCGCTGCACCCGGCCCTCGACCGTCGCCGGCGCGGCCACGCGGTAGTCCACCGGCCACAGCGCGGCCGCGACCAGCAGCCCCGCCGCCGCCAGCGCGAGCAGCTTCAGCCCCGGGCGCGCAGGGCCGAGCAGCGCGCGCAGGGCCGTGCCCGAGCGCGCGCGCGCGTGCGCCCACAGGCCGCGCGTGGCCTGGTCGTGCACCGCCAGCGCCGGGCCCAGCGCCGCCGCCAGCGTGTCGCCGAAGTCCTCGAGCGCCGGTGCCGCCGGCTGATCGAAGTCGAGCAACAGCGCGCCGGTGCAGCGCCCCGCGTGCTGCAGCGGCAGCACCCAGCCGGCTTGCGCCTGCGCTTCCTGCACGTAGTCGTGCAGCGCGTCGTGGGCCAGGGTCGGCGCGGCCGCGTCGCCTGCCGGCGGCGGCCAGCGCAGCGCGTCGCCCGCGAGCACGCCCTCGCGCAGCGCGTCGAGTGCCGCGGCGAGCAGGTTCGAATGCGCGTCGAAGCCGGCGCTGCCCGAGACCGCGAGCAGCCGCAGCTCGCCGCCGTCGCCGGTGCAGCGGCCGAGCAGCGCCTGCCGGCACGGCAGCCCCTGCACCAGCCGGTTCACCACCCAGCGCGCAGCCGCCTGCGCGTCGGGCTCGGCCAGCACGCCCAGCATCAGGTCCTGCAGCAGCGCCGAGCGGTCGAGCCGCTGCTCGCCCTCAGCCAGCCGGCGGCGGTCGAACAGGCCCACCAGCCAGCCGGCACCCCAGTGCAGGATGCGCAGCACCTCGCGCATCGCGCTGCCGCCGCGCGCGGCCACGTGCAGCACGACCACGCCGTAGGCCGACTCCGCGGTCAGCAGCGGGTACGCGCACTGGGCCAGGCCGTTGCCCTGCTCGAGCACCACGCCGCGGCGCTCGGCCAGCGCCTGCTCGGCCACCGGTGCCAGGTGCGACAGGTCGCGCTGCGGATCGGGCCACACCGCCGCCGGCGCGTACTGGTCGTCGTCGCCGTGCAGCAGCAGCACGCCGTCCTGCGCACCGGGCACCCACTGGCACAGGATCCCGAGCCAGGCCCGGCACAGTTGTTCGGAGTCGCGCGCGTTGACCAGCAGCGACCAGAAGTCGGCCGCGTCGCTGCCCGCCGCACGTGGCTCGGAGGCCACCGCGCCGACCACGGCGGCGACGCCGCCGCCGGCGCCTGCGGTCATGCGTGCTTGCGCTCGCGCCGCCGCATCAGTGCGCCCAGCCCGGCGCCGCCGGCCAGCAGCAGCGCCCAGGTCTGCGGCTCGGGCACTGCGGTCACGACGGCGGTGGCCTGGATCGGGTCGGGGCCGGCACCGGTTAGGTCGTAACTCGGCGTGAAGTCGAGCACCACATCGCTCTGGGTCCCGGCCGGCAGCGCGGCGGCGAGCGCGAAGGTCAGGCTGACGTGACCCTGGCCGTCGAGGTCCAGCGGCGGCAGCGGGTTGAAGCTGCCGTCGAGCGCGAACCAGGTGGCGGTGATCATGCCGTTGGCTGAATCATCGAAGGGGCTGAACTGCCCGCTCGCCGACAGGACCGTCGCCACGTCGACCACGCTGCCGTGGTAGCTGACGCTGCTGCCGACCAGCGTCAGCTGCGCCGGCGACCACGACAGCATCGAGTCAAAGGCGGCGATCGACACGCCGCTGCCGAAGTCGAAGTCGAAGCCGACAGTCGCGATGCCGCCGGGCGCGCCGCTGCCGTCGACGCCGGTGATCGTCTGCGCGTGGATCGCAGTCGCTGCCAGCAGGGCGGAGGCCGCGGCGGCAATGCGCAGCGCGTGCAGCACGGGGTTAAGGTTGTTCGTCATGATTCGCTTGCTCCTCGATATGCGCGCGCCGCGCCAGCCTTCAGTGCGGCGCCCGGGCCCGATCCCGCTTGCCCGCCACCTTCCAGTCATTGCCCTTGGCCGCCTGCAGCTGGGCACCGGCGACCCAGGCATTCAACCATGAAAGCTCGGCCGCATGCTCGATCGCGAAGGCCTTCACCCCCTGACCGAGGGAGATGCGCGGCGCGGCGGCGGCCGCTGCCGGGGCCGGCGGTAACAGTGCTGCAGCCGACGCACCTTCACCGTCCTGCCGCCATTCGTCGGGCAGCCAGGCGTCGGCTGCCCCACCGGCGTGTTCGTCGCCGGCCGCGGGCGCGGCAGTCGCACCCGGCTTGGCCTCGGTCGCCCCGGGCGCGGCCTCGGTCGCCGCTGGCGCCGGCGCCGAGCCTCCTGCAGCAGGCAACTGCGGCGCAGCGGGAACCGTGACGGCGGCCGGCGCAGCCGGCGCACTCGATGCCGCCGTGGCCGGCGACGTTGCAGGCGCGGCGCTGCCCGCCGCTGCGGCCGGCGCAACCCGCTGCGGCCGGACCTCGACCGCGCCGTCGCTGGCGTCACGCCCCGGCACCGGCTGCGGCTGCAGCGTCAACCAGCCGTCGTTCAGCCGCGCGCCAGCCAGGTCGATCGGCAGCCGCCCGGTCGCGCCGGTGTCGGGCGCAACGACCACGTGGAACAGTGTGCCGGCGCCGGCGAGCAGCGGCAAGTTGGCGCTGGCATCCACGCGCAGCACCCCCGGCTCGCTGCGCACCACGGTGTGCACGAAGGCGGCACCCAGCGCAGCCGGCTCGACCGCGACCACGCTGATCGCCGCCGGGTCGTAGCGCAGCTCGAACTGCATCGACTCGAGCCCCACCGCGGTGTCGATCGCCACCGGAACTGCCACCGGCATCCCCGGCGCGGTGGCGACGGTCCCGACGCTGAGCATCGGGTCGGGCCCGGCGAAGGGCAGCGGCGCGGCCCCGGGCGGCAGCGGCGGCACGTCCGGATGACTGCCGGTGCCCACGACCAGCGCGATCCGCAGCGCATCGGCGGCCTGCAGCCGGCCGTTGGGCTGGGTGTCGGCGACGATCACCGGATCGACCAGCGGCCACTCGCCGAAGCCGCTGTCCTGCCGCAGCAGCACGCGGTTGATGCGCTGGAAGTCCAGCGTGGTGTAGCTGCCGTCGCCGCTGGCGTCGCCGATGTAGGCAACGACCTGCAGCCCGTCGTCGGCGCGCAGCGCGCGTGCGCCGTCGTCAAGACTCAGCTCGCTGAAGTGCAGCAGGCCCTTGGCGCGGTAGGCGGCATCGGCCGGCACCGCGGCGCGCAGGTTGCCGAGCACGATGCTGCCGGCCGGCAGCGCTGCGTCCGCGTCGATCTCGACCCGCATCCGACCCGCGACCGACGTGTCGACGCTGACCGTGCTGCCCGCCGGCAGCACACCGCCGGCAAGCCCCTGCAGCTGCAGCAGCGCCGGGTCGGCCTCGAGCGTGAACGCGATCTGGGTCGCGCCGGCGGCGCCGTCGAGCCGGATCGGCAGCTCGAAGCCGCTCGCCGCGATCGCGATCGCCTGCCCCGGCCCGCGCGCGATGTCGCCGACCGACAGCAGCGCTGCAGCGGACGCGGCGACGTCGAAGTCGAGCGCGAAGTCGTCGCCGGCCAGGCCGTCGTCGTTGCCGTCGAGGCGCAGGCCGCCGGCGGCGGTAAGGCCGTCGGCAAGGCCCGACAGGCGGAGTTGATACGCACCCGGCACGAGCGGGCCGCCGCTGCGCAGGAACTGCAGCCCGCGGCCGTCGCCGTCGAGCAGCGCGCTGCCGGCCACCGCCCGGCCGTCCGGCCCCGTCAGCACCAGGTCGGCGGCGCCGAGGAAGGTCGGCGCGCCGCTGTACAGGTTCAGCGTGCTCGCGTCGAGCGCACGGTCGAAGCGCAGCTGCAGCCCGCTGTCGCCGACGACGACGCTGTGCACGCGCAGCGCCGGCTCGGCCACGACCACCTCGACCGTGGCGTTGGCGCTCGCACCGAAGGCATCGGCGACGGTGTAGCCGAACGAGGTGGTGCCGGCGAAGCCGCTGGCCGCTTCGAAGCGCACGCTGCCGTCGGCAAGCAGGCTGACCAGCCCCTGGGTCGCGGTGGTGTCCAGCGCGGTGATGAGCAGTGCATCGCCGTCTGGATCGGTGTCGTTGCCCAGCAGCCCCGACGCCGCCAGCACCATCGGCTGACCCACCGGCGTCGTGACCCGATCGTCAGCAGCCAGCGGCGTGGCGTTGACCAGCGCGCCGGGCACCGGCGGCAGCTGCGCAACCGCCCAGCCGCCGGCGCGCAGGCCGACGCGCAACAGGTCGGCGGCCTGCAGCCTCCCGTTGGGCAGCACGTCGCCGATCAGCAGCGGATCGATCAGCGGGTAGGCGGCAAGGCCGCTGTCCTGCCGCAGCAGCACCCGATTGAGCAGCTGGAAGTCGGCCGCGCCGTAGGCGCCGTCACCATTGGCGTCGCCCAGGTAGGCGGCGACGACCAGCCCGGCATCGCCGACCGCGTCGACGGCCGCGCCGGCGCGCTCGAGCTGAATCGAGCTGAAGTCCACCACCGCCGCTTCGCCCGCCGGCGCGCTCAACGGCACCGCACCGACCACGTGACCGAGTTCGACCCGGCCCGCGCCGAGTGGCGCACCCAGCTCGATCACCACGTGCAGCCGACCCGGC
>CAZKCJ010000138.1:6912-7601 GCA_964550885.1 uncultured Rubrivivax sp.
CCGGCGCCGGCAGGTCGACGCTGATCGTGCTGCCAGTCGGCAGCGCCGCGCGCGGCGCGAAACCGCTGGGGATCAGCCGCGCGGAATCGACTTCGAGTTCGAACTCGATGCGCGTGACCCCGTCGGCGCGCTCGATGCTCAGCGGCAGGCCGTCGCCGGTGGCCGGGTTGGTCAGCCGCTGGCCGGGCCCGCGCGCCAGCTCGCCGATCGACAGCAGCGGCCGGCCGGCAGCGCCCACGGTGAAGCTGGCGAGGTAGTCGTCGCCGCCGGTCCCGTCGCCGTTGCCGTCGAGCAGGGCGCCGCCGCCGCCGACCACGCCGTCGCCGCGCGCCGCCAGCGTCAGCGAGTACGCGCCGTCGCCCAGCGGGCCGCCGGTGCGCCCGAAGCGCAGCCCGGCGCCGTCGTCGTCGAACACGATGCTGCCGCGCACCGGCGCGCCATCGGGCCCGATCAGCTGCAGGTCGGCGGCCCCGTCGAAGCTCGGCGAGCCGCTGTACAGGTTCAGCAGCGACCGGTCCAGCGCCTGGCTGAAGCGCAGGTGCAGGCCCCACGGTTCGGGCGTGACCGAGCTCACCTGCAGCGTCGGCGCCGCCGCTTGCACCTCGATCGTCACCGTCGCGTAGTCGGAGTACTGCACCCCGTCGCTGACGCGGTAGCTGAAGCTGTCGGTGCCGACGAAGCCCGCCGCC
>CAZKCJ010000139.1:0-4537 GCA_964550885.1 uncultured Rubrivivax sp.
GCGCGTAGCGCTCTCACCCAAGAGCTGAGGGTCGTCGTGGGCTCGAAAGTCACTGGTCATGCGCTCTTGCCAGCGGCACAAAGCGGTCAACTGCCGGAAGTAGGTTCAGTCGCTGCCGGCGCGTGGTGCCGCCGGCTGCGACCGGCGCCGGCAGCCGAGACACACGCACGACCCGGCACACAGATAAGCATGGCCCCATTAAATTTGTCTGCTGTACTACACCGCTATTAAATAAGACTGACACCTTTAATTTCCGCTTGCCGGCCGTGCTGCGCTGCAATAGCCTTGGCGCCTCCGCGCCGAACGAGCCTGCACGACCATGCTTTCCGCCCCGCTGCCCGCGAACCCCGAAGTCGCCGCCGTCGGCGCTGCCGCCCCCGAAGCCGCTGCACGCGACGCCGCTGCGCGCGACGCCGCTGCACGCGACGCCGCTGCCCGCGAGGTGCCCGCCGGCGACGCCCGAGCCGCCGCCGGCGCCGCCGCTGCCGCGGGCGCAGCGGACGCGCCGGCCGCCTTCGGGCTGTACGACCCGCGCCACGAGCACGATGCCTGCGGCGTGGGTTTCGTCGCGCACATCAAGGGCCAGCGCTCGCACGCGATCATCAGCCAGGGGCTGAAGATCCTGCAGAACCTGGACCACCGCGGCGCGGTCGGCGCCGACCGGCTGATGGGCGACGGCGCCGGCATCCTGATCCAGATCCCGGACGACTTCTACCGCGCCGAGATGGCGCGCCAGCAGGTGACGCTGCCGCCGCCGGGCGAGTACGGGGTCGGCATGATCTTCCTGCCCAAGGAGCACGCGTCGCGGCTGGCCTGCGAGCAGGAGCTCGAGCGCGCGGTGCGCGCCGAAGGCCAGGTGCTGTTGGGCTGGCGCGACGTGCCGGTGGACGCCGACATGCCGATGAGCCCGGCGGTGCTGGCGAAGAAGCCGGTGATCCGGCAGGTCTTCATCGGCCGCGGCGCCGACGTGATCGTGCCCGACGCGCTCGAGCGCAAGCTGTACGTGATCCGCAAGACCGCGAGCGCGGCGATCCAGCGGCTGCGGCTGACCCACAGCCGCGAGTACTACGTGCCCAGCATGAGCTGCCGCACGGTGATCTACAAGGGGCTGCTGCTGGCCGACCAGGTCGGCCAGTACTACCTGGACCTGCGCGACGAGCGCGTGGTCTCGGCGCTGGCGCTGGTGCACCACCGCTTCTCGACCAACACCTTCCCCGAGTGGCCGCTCGCGCACCCGTACCGGCTGGTCGCGCACAACGGCGAGATCAACACGCTGAAGGGCAACTTCAACTGGATGCGCGCGCGCGAAGGCGTGATGCGCTCGCCGGTGCTGGGCGACGACCTGAAGAAGCTGTACCCGATCAGCTTCGAGGGCCAGAGCGACACCGCGACCTTCGACAACACGCTCGAGCTGCTGGTGATGGCCGGCTACCCGCTGGCGCACGCGGCGATGATGATGATCCCCGAGGCCTGGGAGCAGCACGAGCAGATGGACCCGCGCCGCCGCGCGTTCTACGAGTATCACGCGGCGATGATGGAGCCGTGGGACGGGCCGGCGGCGATGGTCTTCACCGACGGCCGCCAGATCGGCGCGACGCTGGACCGCAACGGCCTGCGCCCGGCGCGCTACATCGTCACCAGCGACGACCTGGTGGTGCTCGCGTCGGAGTCGGGGGTGCTGCCGATCCCCGAGGCGAAGATCGTCAAGAAGTGGCGGCTGCAGCCGGGCCGGATGTTCCTGATCGACCTGGAGCAGGGCCGCATCATTGAGGACGAGGAGCTCAAGGCGCAGTACGCGAGCGCGCGGCCGTACCGGCAGTGGGTCGAGAACGTGCGCGTCAAGCTCGACCTGGTCGAGACCAGCTCGCACGACGCCGGGCAGTTCGACGAGTCGCTGCTCGACCGCCAGCAGGCCTTCGGCTACACCCAGGAGGACATCAAGTTCCAGCTCGCGCCGATGGCCGCCAACGCCGAGGAGGCGATCGGCTCGATGGGCAACGACACGCCGCTGGCGGTGCTGTCGCAGCGGCCCAAGCCGCTGTACCAGTACTTCAAGCAGCTGTTCGCGCAGGTGACCAACCCGCCGATCGACCCGATCCGCGAGGCGATCGTGATGAGCCTGCACAGCTTCATCGGCCCGCGGCCGAACCTGCTGGACATCAACGCGGTCAACCCGCCGATGCGGCTGGAGGTCAGCCAGCCGGTGCTGGACTTCGACGACATGGGCACGCTGCTGTCGATCGCCGAGCGCACCGGCGGCAAGTTCAAGCCCTACGAGCTCGACATCTGCTACCCGGTGGCCTGGGGCCGCGCCGGGATCGAGGCCAAGCTCGCGGCGCTGTGCGCCGAGAGCCTGGACGCGCTCGACGGCGGCGACAACATCCTGATCATCACCGACCGGCGGATGAACCGCGCCAACCTCGCGATCCCCGCGCTGCTGGCGCTGTCGGCGGTGCACCACCACCTGGTGCGCGAGGGCCGGCGCACCACCGTCGGCCTGGTGGTCGAGACCGGCTCGGCGCGCGAGGTGCACCACTTCGCGGTGCTCGCCGGCTACGGCGCTGAGGGCGTGCACCCGTACCTGGCGCTGGAGACGATCGCCGCGATCCACGCCGAGCTGCCCGGGCGGCCGTCGCCCGAGCGGGCGATCGCCAACTACATCAAGGCGATCGGCAAGGGCCTGTCGAAGATCATGTCGAAGATGGGCATCAGCACCTACATGTCCTACTGCGGCGCGCAGATCTTCGAGGCGATCGGGCTCGACGCGGCCTTCGTCGACAAGTACTTCCGCGGCACCGCGAGCCAGATCGGCGGCATCGGCGTGTTCGAGGTCGCCGAGGAGGCGCTGCGCACCCACCGTGCCGCCTTCGGCGACGACCCGGTGCTCGCGCAGGCGCTGGACGCCGGTGGCGAGTACGCGTGGCGGGTGCGCGGCGACGAGCACATGTGGACGCCGGACGCGATCGCCAAGCTGCAGCACAGCGTGCGCGCCGGCCGCTTCGACACCTACAAGGAGTACGCGCAGATCATCAACGACCAGAGCCGGCGCCAGATGACGCTGCGCGGCCTGTTCGAGTTCAAGGTCGATCCGGCGCGGGCAGTGCCGATCGACGAGGTCGAGCCGGCGGCCGAGATCGTCAAGCGCTTCGCCACCGGCGCGATGAGCCTGGGCTCGATCAGCACCGAGGCGCACACCACGCTGGCGATCGCGATGAACCGCATCGGCGCGAAGAGCAACACCGGCGAGGGCGGCGAGGACCCGGCGCGCTACCGCAACGAGCTGCGCGGCGAGCCGATCGCCGCCGGCACCACGGTCGCGCAGCTGCTCGACCGCGCCGGGGTCGAGGCCGACACCGTGCTGCAGGAAGGCGACAGCCTGCGCTCGCGGATCAAGCAGGTGGCGTCGGGCCGCTTCGGCGTGACCACCGCGTACCTGGTGTCGGCCGACCAGCTGCAGATCAAGATGGCGCAGGGCGCGAAGCCGGGCGAGGGCGGCCAGCTGCCCGGCGGCAAGGTCAGCGACTACATCGGCATGCTGCGCCACAGCGTGCCCGGGGTCGGGCTGATCAGCCCGCCGCCGCACCACGACATCTACTCGATCGAGGACCTGGCGCAGCTGATCCACGACCTGAAGAGCGTGAACCCGCGCGCGTCGGTCAGCGTCAAGCTGGTGAGCGAGGTCGGCGTCGGCACCGTCGCCGCCGGCGTGGCCAAGTGCAAGGCCGACCACGTGGTGATCGCCGGCCACGACGGCGGCACCGGCGCGTCGCCGTGGAGCAGCATCAAGCACGCGGGCACGCCCTGGGAGCTGGGGCTGGCCGAGACCCAGCAGACGCTGGTGCTGAACCGGCTGCGCGGGCGCATCCGGGTGCAGGCCGACGGCCAGATGAAGACCGGCCGCGACGTGGTCATCGGCGCGCTGCTCGGCGCCGACGAGTTCGGCTTCGCGACCGCGCCGCTGGTGGCCGAGGGCTGCATCATGATGCGCAAGTGCCACCTGAACACCTGCCCGACCGGCGTGGCCACGCAGGATCCGGTGCTGCGCGCGAAGTTCGCCGGCAAGCCCGAGCACGTCGTCAACTACTTCTTCTTCGTCGCCGAGGAAGTGCGCACGATCATGGCGCAGCTGGGCATGCGCCGCTTCGACGAGCTGATCGGCCGCAGCGACCTGCTCGACCTGAAGCCGGGCCTCGAGCACTGGAAGGCCGGCGGGCTGGACTTCAGCCGCGTGTTCGCGCAGCCGCAGGTGCCGCCGGAGGTCGCGCGCCGCCACTGCGAGGAGCAGGACCACGGCCTGGCCGACGCGCTCGACGTGCGGCTGATCGAGCTGTGTCGTCCGGCGCTCGAGCGCGGCGAGAAGGTGCGGCTGATCGAGCGCGTGCGCAACGGCCACCGGTCGGTGGGCGCGATGCTGTCGGGCGAGCTGATCCGCCGCCACCCTGACGGCCTGCCCGACCAGACGATCCACATGCAGCTGGAAGGCACCGGCGGGCAGAGCTTCGCCGCCTTCCTTGCGCCGGGCATCACCCAGTACCTG
>CAZKCJ010000139.1:4547-5161 GCA_964550885.1 uncultured Rubrivivax sp.
TACCTGGTCGGCGACGCCAACGACTACACCGGCAAGGGCCTGTCGGGCGGGCGGGTGGTGCTGCGGCCGTCGATCGACTTCCGCGGCGACGCGACCCGCAACATCATCGTTGGCAACACCGCGCTGTACGGCGCGACCAGCGGTGAAGCTTTCTTCAGCGGCGTCGCCGGCGAGCGCTTCGCGGTGCGTCTGTCGGGCGCAACCGCGGTGGTCGAGGGCAGCGGCGACCACGGCTGCGAGTACATGACCGGCGGCACCGTGGTCGTGCTCGGCCGCACCGGCCGCAACTTCGCCGCCGGCATGTCGGGCGGCATCGCCTACGTGTACGACGAGGATGGCGGCTTCGCGCGCCGCTGCAACACCGCGATGGTCGGGCTCGAGCCGGTGCTGCCGGCCGCGCAGCAGCGCGCGCAGGTCGACCCGGCGCTGTGGCACCGCGGCCAGACCGACGAGGAGCTGCTGCGCGCGCTGGTCGAGCAGCACCACGGCTGGACCGGATCGCTGCGCGCGCGCGCGCTGCTCGAAGACTGGGACAGCGCGCGGCCGAAGTTCGTGAAGGTGTTCCCGCACGAGTACCGCCGCGCGCTCGGCGAGCTGGCCGCGGCCAGCGAGAG
>CAZKCJ010000139.1:5171-7570 GCA_964550885.1 uncultured Rubrivivax sp.
GAGCGCCGCGACCATCACCCGGGCGCGCAGCGGCGTGCCCGCCGCCGCGGCGGCGAAGTAGCACGCGAGCAGCCACGACACCATGGGCAAGATCACCGGATTCCTCGAGTACGAGCGCGTCGAGCTGGCCTACGAGCCGGTCGCCAAGCGCATCAAGCACTACCGCGAGTTCGTCGTCGGGCTCAACGCCGACCAGGCGCGGATCCAGGGCGCGCGTTGCATGGACTGCGGCACGCCGTTCTGCATCCACGGCTGCCCGGTCAACAACCTGATCCCCGACTTCAACGACCTGGTCTACCGCGGCGACTGGCACGCGGCGATCAACGTGCTGCACAGCACCAACAACTTCCCCGAGTTCACCGGCCGGATCTGCCCGGCGCCGTGCGAGGCGGCGTGCACGCTGAACCTCAACGACGACGCGGTGGGCATCAAGTCGATCGAGCACGCGATCATCGACCGCGCGTGGCAGGAGGGCTGGGTGCTGCCGCAGCCGGCCGCGCAGCGCAGCGGCAAGCGGGTCGCGGTGGTCGGCTCCGGCCCGGCGGGGCTGGCCGCCGCGCAGCAGCTGGCGCGCGTCGGCCACGCGGTCACGGTGTTCGAGAAGAACCGGCGCCCCGGCGGGCTGCTGCGCTACGGCATCCCCGACTTCAAGCTCGAGAAGAGCCACATCGACCGGCGGCTCGAGCAGCTGCGCGCGGAAGGGGTGGTCTTTCGCACCGGGGTGCTGGTCGGTGCGCTGCCCGCCGACCTCAAGGTCACCAACGATTCGACCCAGACGGTGCCGGCCGAGCAACTGCTCGCCGAGTTCGACGCGGTGCTGCTGGCCGGTGGGGCGGAGACCAGCCGCGACCTGCCGGTGCCCGGGCGCGAGCTCGACGGCGTGCACTTCGCGATGGAGTTCCTGCCGCAGCAGAACAAGGTGGTCGCCGGCGAGAAGTTGCCGCCAGGCAAGGGCGTGCCGATCAGCGCCGCCGGCAAGCACGTGATCGTGATCGGCGGCGGCGACACCGGCTCCGACTGCGTGGGCACCAGCAACCGCCACGGCGCGGCCAGCGTCACCCAGTTCGAGCTGCTGCCGATGCCGCCGCTGCACGAGGACAAGCTGATGGTCTGGCCGTACTGGCCGCTGAAGCTGCGCACCAGCTCCAGCCACCAGGAGGGCTGCGTGCGCGAGTTCGCGATCGCCACCAAGGCCTTCGTCGCCGGCAGCCGCAAGGACAAGGGCCGGGTGGTCGGCCTGCGCACGGTGCAGGTGCAGCCGCAAGGCGGCAGCCTGGTCGAGCTGCCCGGCACCGAGAAGGAGTGGAAGGCCGACCTGGTGCTGCTGGCGATGGGTTTCACCTCGCCGGTGGCCAGCGTGCTGGATGCGTTCGGGGTCGAGCGCGACGGCCGCGGCAACGCCCGCGCCGGCACCGAGCTGAACGGCGGCTACCGCACCAACGTGCCCAAGGTGTTCGCCGCCGGCGACATGCGCCGCGGGCAGAGCCTGGTGGTCTGGGCGATCCGCGAGGGCCGGCAGTGCGCGCGCGCGATCGACGAGGAGCTGATGGGGCAGACGACGCTGCCGCGCTGAGGCGATCGGCGGCGGCAGCGTTCGCCCGAGCCTGCGGTAACCGAAACCTGCCCGGCGGCGATGGCGCGCAGCGGGTGCTTGCCGTCGCCGGCGCGCCGCCCGAACCGGTTACCCCGCTGCGCGATCGTGCACCTGGTTGGTGCTGGCCGTTTTGGTGCATTGAATGCACCGATTCGGTTCATCGGCAGTCGGTGCGGGTAGCGCGAGCGCCACGGCAGCCAGCCGCCTCGTTCGTCCTGCGCGCCTCGAGCCGCAGACCCTGTGCCGGTCGCCGCGGCGGGCTGCCGGCTGCCTCGCTCGAGGGGCCGACCGCCAGCGCCGTGGTTCGGGGCGGCTTCGCCGGCAGCGCCGGCGAAGCCTCGGCACCACGCATGCGCGCCGGCGGCGGCGCGAACGGTTGCGTCGGCGGCGGCGCGCGTCGCCACCCCGAAGCCGTGGGCCGCGGCTCGTCGCGCCACGCCACGCGCATCGAGCGGCCCTGGCGCCTGCGCGCGCAGCCGGGCGCACTTCGGCCCGGCCGGCGGGCGACCAGGGAACCGAGTCGGGCATGCTTTCTGCATGCCGTAGTCGGCATTGGGGTCCGGCCGCGCGGCCGGGTCCGAGCCTTGAATCCACCACCCAGCCTGGAGAACCCCGATGGCCAAGACCGTTGCCGACGTGATGTCGATGGTGAAGGAGCACGAGATCAAGTTCGTCGACCTGCGCTTCACCGACACCCGCGGCAAGGAGCAGCACGTCTCCGTGCCGATCGCCGCCTTCGACGAAGGCAAGTTCAGCGACGGCCACGCCTTCGACGGCTCGTCGATTGCCGGATGGAAGGGCATCG
>CAZKCJ010000140.1:0-3532 GCA_964550885.1 uncultured Rubrivivax sp.
GCCGCCGACCTGCACGCGGCGACGCCGACCGCGGCCGCCGAGCTGGCCGCGCCGGCGCGCAGCGACGCGCTGCAGCAGCTGGCGGCGCTGCAGCGCGTGCTCGACGCACGGTTGCGCCGCAGCGCCGAGAACCAGGCGCAGCGGCTGGACGCGCTCGCCGCGCGGCTGGGCGCGCCGGCGCGCGCGCTGCGCCAGCAGCAGCTGCTGCTGCGCGCGGCGGCGCAGCGGCTGCGCGCGGCGCTGCAGCTGGCGGTCGCGCTCGCGCAGCGCCCGCCGAGTGCGCTCGCGCCGCGTCTGCAGCGCACGCTCGCGCAGCGGCTGCACGCGCTCGCGCAGCAGCAGCAGGAACTGGCCGGCCGGCTCGCCGCGCTCGATCCGCAGCGCGTGCTCGCGCGCGGCTTCGTGTGGATCGCCGACGCGCAGGGCGAGCCGGTGCTGCGCGCGGCGGCGGTCGAGGTCGGTGCACAGCTGCAGGCGCGTTGGGCCGACGGCGACGCGCAGCTGCAGGTGCTGGCGGTTCGACCCCGCCCTTTGGCGCAGTAGGTCAACGCGCGCGTCGCACCGGCCCGCGCGACGCTGCGTGCCTACAATGACCGCCGCCCGCGTGGCGCCGCGCGCCGCGCGTCTCGAACCCCAGGAGGAAGATCATGGAACACGTCCTGCCCGCCTTGCCGTACGCGATCGACGCGCTCGCGCCGCACTACAGCAAGGAGACCCTCGAGTACCACCACGGCAAGCACCACAACGCCTACGTGGTGAACCTGAACAACCTGCAGAAGGGCACCGAGTTCGAGTCGATGTCGCTCGAGGAGATCGTGAAGAAGGCCAGCGGCGGCATCTACAACAACGCCGCGCAGATCTGGAACCACACCTTTTTTTGGTCCTGCATGAAGCCGGGCGGCGGCGGCGAGCCCGGCGGCACGCTCGCGGCGGCGATCAAGGCCAAGTGGGGCACCTATGCGGCCTTCCGCGAGGCCTTCGTCAAGAGCGCGGTCGGCAACTTCGGCTCCGGCTGGACCTGGCTGATCAAGAAGGCCGACGGCAGCGTCGACATCGTCAACAAGGGCGCGGCCGGCACCCCGCTGAAGGACGGCGACGGCAGCGCGCTGCTGACCGTCGACGTCTGGGAGCACGCCTACTACATCGACTACCGCAACCTGCGGCAGAAGTTCGTCGAGACCTTCCTCGACAAGCTGGTCAACTGGGACTTCGTGCAGCGCAACTTCGGCTGACGCGCCGGGCCGCAGCAGCGGTAGCACTCGATCGAGTGCCGCCGCGCCGGCAGCAACGACCCGGCTTGCGCGTGCGCACGCCCGCCGGTCCACCGTGCACCGGCGGCCGCCGCGGACCGCAGCCGCCGCAGCGCCGCTGACGCGAGGAGAGTCGACCATGCTGCTGCGCCACCGCCCGGGCCTGGTCGCGCTGGCGCTGCTGCTGGCCGCGACGGCGGCCGCGCGCGCACAGACCGAAGCGCAGCCGCGGCTCGAGACCACGGTGCTGCAGGCGGGCATGCACCTGATCCACGCCGAGCTTGCGCGCACGCCGCAGCAGACCACCATCGGGCTGATGTACCGGCGCGAACTCGGTGCCAACGACGGCATGCTGTTCGTGTTCCCCGACCGCGGGCTGCGCTGCTTCTGGATGCGCAACACGCTGCTGCCGCTGTCGATCGCGTTCATCGACGACCACGGCACGATCACCGACCTGGCCGACATGAAGCCGCTGAGCGAGGACGAGCACTGCTCGACGCAGGCGGTGCGCTTCGCGCTCGAGATGAACCAGGGCTGGTTCGCCAAGCGCGGCATCCGGCCGGGCTTCAAGCTCAAGGGCGCACCCTTCGCGCGCTGAGCCTGCGGCACCCGCATCGCCCGCGCGTCGGCGACGAGCCGGGCGCGCGCCGGGGCCGGCGGCGGGCGGGGCGCTGCAGCCGCTCAGCCGACGCGGCGCGTCGGCTCGCGCATCAGCACGAACTCCTCGGCCGCGGTCGGGTGCAGCGCGATCGTGCGGTCGAAGTCGGCCTTGGTCGCGCCGGCGCTCAGCGCCACCGCCAGGCTCTGGACGATCTCCGGTGCGTCGCTGCCGATCATGTGCACCGCGCGCACGCGGTCGCTGTCGGCGTCGACCAGCAGCTTCATGTAGCAGCGCTCGCTGCCGCCGAAGAAGGTCTGCTTCATCGGCCTGAAGTCGGCTTCGAACACCTGCAGCCGCGCGCCGGCGGCGGCGAGCGCGGCTTCGGTCGGCCCGATCGTCGCCAGCGGCGGCAGCAGGAACACCGCGCTGGCGACCAGGCTCAGGTCGACGCGGCGCGGCGTCGGGCCGAACAGCGAGTCGGCCAGCGCGCGGCCTTCGGCGATCGCCACCGGCGTCAGGTTCAGCCGGTTGGTCACGTCACCGATCGCGTACACGCGCTCGGCGCTGGTGCGCAGTTGCGCGTCGATCGGGATCGCGCCGTCGTCACCGGGCCGGATGCCGATCGTCTCCAGCCCCAGGCCGGCGGTGTTCGGCCGGCGGCCGGTCGCGTTCAGCACGAACGCGAAGTCAAGCGCCGGCTGCGCGTCGAAGTGCAGCCGCCAGCCGTCGCCGCGGCGCTCCAGCGCGCTCGGCGCGGCCTGCGGGTGCAGCTCGACGCCGGCGGCCTGCAGCGCGGCGGCGGCGCGGCGGCGCAGGTCTTCGTCGAAGCCGCGCAGCGGCAGCGGCGCGCGGTAGAACAGGTGGGTCGCCACCCCCAGCCGCTGCAGCATGCTCGCGAACTCGAGCGCGATGAAGCCGCTGCCGATCACCGCTGCGCTCGGCGGCAGCTGCTGCAGGTCGAGCAGGTCGTCGCTGGTCGCGCAGCCGTCGATGCCGGGGATGCTGTCGCGCACCGGCTGCGCGCCGGTGGCGATCAGCAGGTGCTGCGCCTGCAGCCGGCGCTCGCCGACTTGCACGCGGCCGGGTGCGGTGATGCGCGCGTGGCCCTCGATCAGCGTGACCTTCGAGCCGGCCAGCAGCTGGCGGTAGACCTGCTCCAGCCGACTGGTCTCGGCCGCCTTGGCCGCTGCCCAGCGCGGCATCTCGAAGCGAGCCTCGCCCAGGCGCCAGCCGTAGCCGGCGGCTTCGGCGAAGGCATCGCGGAACTGCGCCGCGTACATCAGCAGCTTCTTGGGCACGCAGCCGCGCAGCACGCAGGTGCCGCCGACGCGCACCGCCTCGACGATGCCCACCCGCGCGCCGTGCGCGGCCGCGCGGCGGGCCGACGCGACGCCGCCGGAGCCGGCGCCGATCACCAGCAGGTCGAAGTCGTCGGGGTTCACGGCTGGATCCTCCGGATCGCCCGCGCCGCGGCGGGCGCGCGGGCGAGCGCCGCCGTGCACGTCGGGCTGGGGTGGGGCGCTGCACGGCGGCAGCTGCGGTGCAAGCGGGTCGCGGCAGTCATCGGGCGGGGTCGAAGATCGTCTTCCAGTCGTTGCGCATGCTGATCAGGGTCCAGCCCCAGCTCTTGTACAGGTCCAGCCCTTCGTTCAGCCGGCCGAACGCGGCGCTGCGGTCGTAC
>CAZKCJ010000140.1:3542-7563 GCA_964550885.1 uncultured Rubrivivax sp.
CCGAAAAGCGCCGCTAAGCGGGCCTCCGGCTTGCCGCAACCCTGTATTTGCCATATTCGGCCAACACTGACTTCGCTGATCGCGGCCGCTATCGCCGCCGCAGGATGGGACCGAGCATGACCGAGCCGCTTTTCCTTTCGCGCCGCCACCACCTTGCCGGCGCGGTCGTCGGTGAAGGCCGGCTGCGGCTGCAGCACCAGCTCGGTGCTGCGGCCCTTGACCTGGAAGTCGAGCTGCTGCCGCGTGCCGATCACCTGCTCCGGCGGGATGCCGAACACGCGCTCGGCGAAGGCGCGCACGAAGGCCTGGTCGGCGTCGGTGACCAGGTAGGTGCGAAAGCCGTTGGCGCGCAGGTACCACAGCAGCTCGTGCATCGGCTGGTAGCTCAGCGTCTCGTAGGGCCGCTGGAAGCGCGGGTCCTGCGCGCGACCGATCCAGTGGCGCACGCTCGCGTCGAAGGCGTCGACCCCCTGGCCGCCCTGCGCGGCGAGCAGCAGCGTCTGCTGCGCCGGCTCGCCGCCGGCCAACGCGCGCGGCAGGTCGCCGGCGAGCACCGAACGCAACGGCTCCGCTTGCTGCCAGTCGGGGTGCTGCGGGGCCAGCGCGTGGATCCGGTCGAGCGCGAAGCGCAGCTCCACCGGCAGCGGCTGCTCGAGCCACAGCGTGCCGTCCAGGTCGAACACCGCGATCCGCTCGGCCGCGGCGACGTAGTCCTTGCTGCCCGCGGTGCTGACCGCGCGCACGAAGTCGAGGATCCGCTGCTTCGCCGGCCCGGCCTGCCACGACGGCAGCGGGTCGTCCGGCGACGCCGGCGCCAGCGGCGCGCAGGCGGGCAGCGCCGCGGCCAGCGTGAACGCCAGCGCGGCCGCGGCCAGCCAGCGGCGCCGCGCGCGCCCCCACAGCAATGCAGCAACGGTCATCCGGGCCGATCTCCTGCGCGGCATTCTGCCAGCGCCGACCGTGGCATCCTTCGCGTCGATGAGCACCGACACCGAGCGCGCCGCGCGCCTGCGCGCGCAGCTGAACCACCATGCGTACCGGTACTACGTGCTCGACGCGCCGCAGATCCCGGACGCCGAGTACGACCGGCTGCTGCGCGAGCTGCAGGCGCTGGAGGACGCGCACCCCGAGCTGCGCAGCGCCGACTCGCCGACGCAGCGGGTCGGCGGCGCGGTGCTGGACGGGCTCGCGCCGGTCGCGCACGCGGTGCCGATGCTGTCGATCCGCACCGAGACCGACACCAGCGCCGAGGGCGCGCGCGCGTTCGACGCGCGGGTGCGGCGCGAGCTGCAGCTGGCCGACGACGCGCCGCCGGTCGAGTACGCGGCCGAGCTGAAGTTCGACGGCCTGGCGATCAGCCTGCGCTACGAGGCGGGCGTGCTGGTGCAGGCGGCGACCCGCGGCGACGGCGCGACCGGCGAGGACGTGACCCAGAACGTGCGCACGATCGGCCAGATCCCGCTGCGGCTGCTCGGCGCCGCGCCGCCGCTGCTCGAGATCCGCGGCGAGGCCTACATGCGCCGCGACGACTTCGAGCGGCTGAACGCGCAGCAGCGCGCGCGCGGCGCGAAGACCTTCATCAACCCGCGCAACACCGCGGCCGGCGCGATCCGCCAGCTCGACCCTGCCGGCCTGGCCGACAAGCGGCTGAGCTTCTTCGCCTACGGGCTGGGCGAGCAGCGCGGCTGGGCGCAGCCGGCAACCCACAGCGCGACCCTGGATGCGATCGCCGCCTTCGGCGTGCCGGTCAGCGCCGACCGCGCGGTGGTGCAGGGTGCGCCCGGGCTGATCGCGTTCCACGAGGCGATCGCCGTGCGGCGCGACGCGCTGCCCTTCGACATCGACGGCGTGGTCTACAAGGTCAACGCGGTCGCGTTGCAGCAGCAGCTGGGCTTCCTCACCCGCGAGCCGCGCTGGGCGGTCGCGCACAAGTATCCGGCGCAGGAGCAGCTGACCCGGCTCAACGACATCGAGATCCAGGTCGGGCGCACCGGCAAGCTCACGCCGGTGGCGCGGCTGGAGCCGGTGTTCGTCGGCGGCACCACGGTCAGCAACGCGACCCTGCACAACCTGTTCGAGCTGCGGCGCAAGGACGTGCGCGTCGGCGACACGGTGATCGTGCGCCGCGCCGGCGACGTGATCCCGGAGATCGTCGGCCGCGTCGCGCCGCCGCCGGCAGGTGCGGCGGACGCCGACGCCAGCCGGCGGCCGCGGCCGCAGTACGTGCCGAACTTCCGCATGCCGCGGCACTGCCCGGTGTGCGGCAGCGCGGTCGAGCGCGAGCGCGGCAGCGTCGAGCACCGCTGCGTCGGCGGCCTGTACTGCGCGGCGCAGCGCAAGCAGGCGATCCTGCACTTCGCCGGCCGGCGCGCGCTCGACATCGAGGGCCTGGGCGACAAGCTGGTCGATCAGCTGGTCGACGGCGGCAGCGTGCGCACGCTGCCCGAGCTGTACGCACTCGACGCCGGCGCGCTCGCCGGGCTCGAGCGCATGGCCGACAAGAGCGCCGCCAACCTGGTGGAGGCGCTCGCGCGCAGCAAGCGCACCACGCTCGCGCGCTTCCTGTACGCGCTCGGCATCCGCCACGTCGGCGAGGCCACCGCGCGCGACCTGGCCGCGCACTTCGGCAGCTTCGACCGGGTGATGGCGGCCAGCGAGGCGCAACTGCTCGAGGTCAGCGACGTCGGCCCGGTGGTCGCGCACAGCATTCGCAGCTTCTTCGACCAGCCGCACAACCGCGAGGTGGTCGAGCAGCTGCGCGCCGCCGGCGTGCACTGGGCCGAGCACGCCGGGGCGGCGGCGACCGTGCCGGCGCCGCTGGCCGGGCTGACGGTGGTGCTCACCGGCACGCTGCCGACGCTGACCCGTGACCAGGCGAAGGCGCTGCTCGAGGCCGCCGGCGCCAGGGTCGCCGGCTCGGTTTCGAAGAAGACCGCGTACGTGGTCGCCGGCGCCGAGGCCGGCTCCAAGCTCGACAAGGCGCAGGCGCTGGGCGTGCCGGTGCTGGACGAAGAGGGGCTGTATCGCCTGCTGGCGAGCGCGCGGCCTTGACCTGGCGCAACGCGCAGGCTGAAAGCCCTTGTCCATCCCTCAGTCGGGGGGTCGCAGGCCGCGAACAGCACATGTAGGGTCCGCTTGCGGGCGCCAGCGTCGGGCTCCCGCAGCCTTCACCAAGGAGTCCGACCGTGCCCAGAATCGCTCCCGTCATGTTGCTCGCCGTCGCACCGCTCGCCGCGGTCGCGCAAACCGGATCCGGAACGGTCGAATTCGGTTTCACTTCCTTCAGCGGCCCGATTGGCATTGCGCAGGAAGCCGCGCAGTCCGACCCGAGCCAGTGGTTGAGCACCGGGCTGATCAACGGCGTGACCCCGCCGCCGAGCGGTTGGGCGCCGAGCAGCGCGAACCCGGGCCTGACCGGCGGCTGGGTCACCGGCACGATGGCGCTGGGCGGCGTCGACACGGTGCGCATGCGCTACACCTGGATCGACCCGGTCGCGACGCCGCAGTGGGAGAACATCATCTCTTTCACGCCGGCGCCGTTCACCGACGTCGAGGTCGGGCAGACCTTCGTGCTGGGCACGCTGAGCTATCAGAACGGCTCGTGGTACGGCGCCGGTGAGCCCGCGGACTTCAACCTGCCGACCGACCTGGGCTTCGAGATCCGCACCCACTCGGACGACGGTGCGCAGTTCAACCAGACGCTGTCCGGCACGCTGCGCAACGCGGTCCACATCGTGCCTGGCGACGCCGGCACGCTGCCGGGCAACTTCGAGGCCGAAGCCGACTGGATCTACCTGAGCGGCGCCGGCGTGTCGCTGAGCATGGGCGCCTTTCGCGTCTACGACTACTGCTGCCACCCGGCCGGCGTCAGCAACGTCGGCTCGGTCGAGATCCTCGGCCGCTTCAACTCGCTGGACATCGACGCCTTCGGTGCGGTGCAGGGCGGCGGCTTCGTGACCCCGGGCGTGGTCGGGCCGCTGCCGCCGGTGCCCGAGCCGCAGACCTGGGCGCTGCTGCTGCT
>CAZKCJ010000141.1:0-1887 GCA_964550885.1 uncultured Rubrivivax sp.
CGGTGCTCCCGCCCGCCCGGCCCTGGCGCCCGACGCCCGCGGCGCGCCGCGGCCCCATCCGGGCGCGGCCAGGGGCGCCGGAGGTGCCCTCGTAGAATCGTCGGATGATCCAAGCCAGGCGCGAGCTGCTGCAGGCACTGGAGGCGGTGCTCGCGCGGCTGGCCCCGGGCGCGGCGCCGCCGGCGGCCTTCGAGTCGCCGAAGCAGGCGGCGCACGGCGACCTCGCGGTCACCGCGGCGATGCCGCTGGCGCGCGCGCTCAAGCGCAACCCGCGCGAGCTCGGCCAGCAGCTGGCCGACGAGCTGCAGCGCGAGCCGGCGTGCGCGCGCTGGGTCGCGGCGGTCGAGATCGCCGGGCCCGGGTTCGTGAACCTGCGGCTGAAGCCGGCGGCCAAGCAGGCGGTGGTCGCCGAGGTGCTGCGCGCCGGCGACGCCTTTGGCCGCCAGCCGGCGCACGGCGGCCGCGCGCTGGTCGAGTTCGTGTCGGCCAACCCGACCGGACCGCTGCACGTGGGCCACGCGCGCCAGGCGGCGCTGGGCGACAGCCTGTGCAACCTGCTGGCCACGCAAGGCTGGCAGGTGGCGCGCGAGTTCTACTACAACGACGCCGGCGTGCAGATCGCCAACCTCGCACAGTCGACGCGCGCGCGCCTGCTCGGGCTGAAGCCGGGCGACGCCGGCTGGCCCGAGGACGCGTACAACGGCGAGTACGTCGCCGACATCGCCCAGGCCTACCGCGAGCGCGCAACCGTCAGCGCCGACGACCGCGCGTACACCGCCAGCGGCGACGTCGACGACCTGGACGACATCCGCCAGTTCGCGGTCGCCTACCTGCGCCACGAGCAGGACCTGGACCTGCGCGCGTTCGGCGTGCGCTTCGACCACTACTTCCTGGAGTCGAGTCTGTACGCCGACGGCCGGGTCGACGCCACCGTCGCGCGGCTGATCGCCGCCGGCAAGACCTACGAGGACGGCGGCGCGCTGTGGCTGCGCTCCACCGACTACGGCGACGACAAGGACCGCGTGATGCGCAAGTCCGACGGCAGCTACACCTACTTCGTGCCCGACGTCGCCTACCACATCCACAAGTTCGAGCGCGGCTTCACCCGGGTGATCAACGTGCAGGGCAGCGACCACCACGGCACGGTCGCGCGGGTGCGCGCCGGGCTGCAGGCGGCGAACCTCGGCATCCCGACGGGCTTCCCCGAGTACCTGCTGCACAAGATGGTCACGGTGATGCGCGGCGGCCAGGAGGTGAAGATCTCCAAGCGCGCCGGCGCCTACGTGACGCTGCGCGACCTGGTCGACTGGGCCGGCCGCGACGCGGTGCGCTTCTTCCTGAACAGCCGCAAGGCCGACACCGAGTTCGTGTTCGACGTCGACCTGGCGCTGCAGCAGGGCGACGAGAACCCGGTCTTCTACGTGCAGTACGCGCACGCGCGCATCTGCTCGGTGCTGGCCGAGTACACGGCGCGCGGCGGCGACGCTGGCGGGCTGGAGGCGGCCGAGCTCGCGCGGCTCGACGCGCCCAGCGAGCTCGCGCTGATGCTGGCGCTGGCCGCGTTCCCCGAGGTGCTCGCGCGCGCGGCGGCCGAGCTCGCACCGCACGAACTCGCCTTCCACCTGCGCGGCGTGGCCGCGGCCTTCCACGCCTACTACGCGGCCGAGCGCTTCCTGGTCGACGACGCCGCGCTGGCGCGCGCGCGGCTGGCGCTGCTGGCCGCCACCCGGCAGGTGCTGCGCAACGGGCTGGCGGTGCTCGGCGTCAGCGCACCGCAGGCGATGACCCGCGCCGACGCGCCGGCGGCCGCATGAAGCGCGGCAGCACGCCCGCCCGGGCCGCACCGCAGCGCACGCGGCCCGCGGCTGCGCCGGCGCACCGCCCGGC
>CAZKCJ010000141.1:1897-7558 GCA_964550885.1 uncultured Rubrivivax sp.
GGCAGCATCGGCGGCTTCATCGTCGGCGTGCTCGTCGGCCTGGGGGCGGCGCTGGCGGTCGCGCTGTACGTGAGCAAGGTGCCGGTGCCCTTCATCAACAAGGTGCCGCAGCGCACCGCCGAGCAGGACGCCGCCGAGGCCGAGCGCAACAAGAACTGGAACCCGAACGCCGGCCTGAGCGGCGACGCGAGCACGCCCGCCGCGGCCTCCGCCCCAGCACCGGCAGCGCCCCTCAGGCCGGCGGCCGCACCGACCGCCACGAACGCACCGGCGGGTGCGCCGCCGGCAGCGGCGGTGAAGGCATCGCCGCGCACGTCGAACGCGGCCGCGAGCGCCGCGGGCGACGACCCCTTCGTCTACTACGCGCAGGCCGGCGCCTTCACCCGCAACGAGGAGGCCGAGGCGCAGCGCGCGAAGCTCGCGCTGCAGGGGCTGGACGCCAAGGTGATCGAGCGCGAGCAGGCGGGCCGCACCGTCTACCGCGTGCGCGTCGGCCCCTTCGACCAGCGCGCCGGCGCCGACGCGGTGATCACGCAGTTGCGCGCCGTCGGCGAGGAGGCGGCGCTGGTGCGCGTGCAGCGCCCCTGAGCCCCGACGCTGCGCACCCCCGACATTCGCCTCACCAGGAGCGACGACCATGCAACGACGCCACTTCACCCAGCAACTCGCCGCCGCCGGCGCCGCGCTGCTCGCCGGCCGCGGCGTGCTTGCGCAGGGCGCGCCGGTCGAAGGCCAGCACTACACCCGGCTCGCGCAGCCGGCGCCGGTGTCGGTGCCGGCCGGCAAGGTCGAGGTGATCGAGTTCTTCTCCTACGGCTGCCCGCACTGCTACGCGCTGGAGCCGTCGATCGGGCCCTGGGTGAAGACGCTGCCGCCGCAGGCGGTGTTCCGGCGGGTGCCGGTGGGCTTCAACGCGCTGTACGAGACCTACCAGAAGATCTACTACGCGCTGGAGGCGATGGACAAGGTCGAGGCGATGCACGCGAAGGTGTTCCTGGCAATCCACCAGCAGCGCAAGCGCCTGGACAAGGAGGCCGACATCGCCACGTTCATGAGCGCCAACGGCGTCGACGGCGCGAAGTTCCTCGAGCAGTTCAAGTCCTTCTCGGTGCAGACCAAGGTGCGGCAGGCGGCGCAGCTGAGCGAGGCCTACCGGATCGAGGGCGTGCCGACGATCGGCGTGCAGGGCCGCTACACGACCTCGGGCAGCCAGGCCGGCACCAACGAGCGCGCGCTGGCGGTGGCCAGCTACCTGGTCGAGCGGGTGCTGAAGACCTCCTGAGCGGCGCGGCGCCGCGACTGCGGCTTGCGCTGCGCCGCAGTCGCGCGAGTCGGCCGCGACGCGAGTTGGCTCGCAAGCGCCCGCGACCGCGTCGGCGGACGTCTGCGCGCAGAGTCCGCAGCGGCGAGCGCCGCCGCAACTGCCGCCGATTGCGCAAACTGCGGCAGGCCAGGGTGGCCGCAGCGCTGGCCGCGCACCTAGAATTCCCGAGCTGCAAGTTTCGTGCCGCAACCCGTGCAACACCACGCCCCGACCCCGGTTCCTGCCCGACGCGTGCGCATGGTAGCGGCGGCGCTCGCCGCCGCCGCGCTGCTGGCGGTGGGCGGCGCCACAGCCGAGAAGGCCGACCGCAGCAAGCCGCTGGTCGTCGAGGCCGACCAGCCGGGCACGGTCGACCTGCAGCGGCAGGTGGTGGTGTTCAGCGGTAACGTCGTGATCACCCAGGGCACGATGGTGATCCGCGCCGACCGGATCGAGCTGCACCAGGGCCCCGACGGCTACCGCAACGCCAGCGCGATCGGCAGCGCCGCACGGCCGGCCACTTTCAGGCAGAAGCGCGACGGCGCCGACGAGGTGGTCGAAGGCGCGGCCACGCGAATCGACTACGACGGCCGCAGCGACACGCTGAGCCTGAGCGGCAACGCGGTGGTGCGCCGGCTGCGCGACGGCGTGGTCGCCGACGAGGTCACCGGCGCGCTGATCACCTGGGACAACACCCACGAGCGCTTCACCGTCACCGGCGGCGAAGCCACGCCGACCAACCCGAGCGGCCGGGTGCGCGCGGTGTTCACGCCGGCGGCAGCGTCCGGGCCTGGCTCCGGCGACAGCCTGGGCGGCCTGCAGCGCTCGCCCGCGCTCGGCGGCGGGAAGTGAGCGCCACCAACCGGGCCAACGGCAGCGGGCTGCAGGCTGCAGGGCTGCGCAAGAGCTACGGCGCGCGCATGGTGGTGCGCGACGTGCACCTGGCGGTCGGCGCCGGCGAGGTGGTGGGCCTGCTCGGCCCGAACGGCGCCGGCAAGACCACGACCTTCTACATGGTGGTCGGCCTGGTGCGCGCCGACGCCGGCACGATCCTGATCGACGGCCAGCCGGTGCACGGCCTGCCGATCCACCGCCGCTCGCGGCTGGGGCTGTCGTACCTGCCGCAGGAGGCGTCGATCTTCCGCAAGCTCGACGTCGAGGACAACGTGCGCGCGGTGCTCGAGCTGCAGGTCGGCGCCGACGGCCGCGCGCTGCCCAAGGCCGAGATCGAGCGCCGGCTCGACGGCCTGCTGCACGACCTGGGCGTGATCAAGCTGCGCGACTCGCCGGCGCCGGCGCTGTCGGGCGGCGAGCGCCGCCGGGTGGAGATCGCGCGCGCGCTGGCCACGCAGCCGCGCTTCATCCTGCTCGACGAGCCCTTCGCCGGCATCGACCCGATCGCGGTGATCGAGATCCAGCGCATCGTCGCCTTCCTGCGCGACCGCGGCATCGGCGTGCTGATCACCGACCACAACGTGCGCGAGACGCTGGGCATCTGCGACCGCGCCTACATCATCAGCGAAGGCGCGGTGCTGGCCGAAGGCACGCCGGCGCAGATCGTCGAGAACGCCGAGGTGCGGCGGGTCTACCTCGGCGAGCACTTCCGGATGTGAGCCGGCACCGCGGCCCCCGATGAAACCCGGGCTGCAGCTGCGCGTCGCGCAGCATCTGGCGCTGACGCCGCAACTGCAGCAGTCGATCCGGCTGCTGCAGCTGTCGACCCTGGAGCTGCAGCAGGAGGTCGAGCAGATGCTCGACGCCAACCCGTTCCTGGAGCGCGACGACGACGACGCCCCGGCGGCCGACGCCGCGGCGCAGGCTGCGCCCGCCGACGCGCCCGCCGACGCGCCCGACGCCAGCCGACTGCAGGCCGACGCCGATCCGGCCGCCGACCCGGCCGCCGCCGACCCCGAGGCGCTGGCCGAGCTGCGCGGCGACGGGCTCGACGCCGCGCAGCACGACGACTGGGGCAACGGCACCGAGGAGGCCGACTTCGACGGCATCGGCGAGCTGCCGGCGCGCAGCCGTGACGCTACCGACGACGACACCGCGCCCGAGCGCGGCGGCGACGCGGCCACGCTGCAGCAGCACCTGCGCGCGCAGCTCGCCGGCCTGCGGCTGGACGCGGCCGACCGCGCGGCGCTGCTGGTGCTGATCGAGTCGCTGGACGACGACGGCTATCTCGCCGATCCGCTGGACGAGATCGGCGCGCGCGTGGCCGCGATGCTCGGCATCGCCGGCGACGCCGAGGCGGTCGACGAGCTGGCCAGCCGGCTGCGCTGCGCGCTCGGCTGGCTGCAGCACCTGGACCCGCCGGGCGTGGGCGCGCGCTCGCTCGCCGAGTGCCTGGCGCTGCAGCTGCGGCTGCAGCCCGACGACGCCGTGCGCACGCTCGCGCTGCGCATCTGCGCCGGGCACCTGGAGCTGCTCGCGCGCCGCGACCTGCGGCGGCTGGCGGCGGCGCTGGACGCGGATGAAGCCGCGCTGCGCGCGGCGCAGGCGTTGATCCAGCGCTGCGAGCCCAAGCCCGGCCGGCCGTGGCAGCAGGTCGAGGGCTTCGCGGTGGTGCCCGACGTGATCGTGCGCCGCGCCGGGCGCGGCTGGCGGGTCAGCCTGAATCCGGCGGTGCTGCCGCGACTGCGCCTGAACGAGGGCTACGCGCAGGTGGTGCGCGCGACCCGCGGCGCCGGCTCGACCGCCTTCGGCGCGCGGCTGCAGGAGGCGCGCTGGTTCCTGAAGAACGTGCAGCAGCGCTTCGACACGATCCTGCGGGTGGCCGGCGCGATCGTCGAGCGCCAGAAGGCCTTCTTCGCGCACGGCGAGATCGCGATGAAGCCACTGGTGCTGCGCGAGATCGCCGACGAGCTCGGGCTGCACGAGTCGACGATCTCGCGGGTGACCACCGCGAAGTACCTGGCCGCGCCGATCGGCACCTTCGAGCTGAAGTACTTCTTCGGCTCGTCGCTGGCCACCGAGGCCGGCGGCAACACCTCGAGCACCGCGGTGCGCGCGCTGATCCGCCAGCTGGTCGACGCCGAGGACCCGGGCCGGCCGCTGTCGGACAGCGAGCTCAGTCGGCTGCTCGACCAGCAGGGGATCATGGTCGCGCGGCGCACCGTCGCGAAGTACCGCGACGCGCTGAAGATCGCGCCGGCCAACCTGCGCAGGGCCGGATGAGCACCGCGCTGCGGCTGTACCTGCCCTGCGCCGGCGGCGTCGAGGCGCTGCTGCTGGCCGAGGTCGCAGCGCTGCTGCCCGCTGCGGCGCCGCGCCAGGGGCGCGGCGGCGTCGGCGTGGTCACCGACGCCGCCGGGCTGATGACGCTGAACCTGGGCAGCCGGCTCGCGCAGCGGGTGCTGGTCGAGCTGGCCGCCGGCGGCTACCGCGACGAGGCCGACCTGTACGCGCTCGCCCGCGGCGTCGACTGGCCGCGCTGGCTCACGCCGCAGCAGACGCTGCGGGTGGACGTGAGCAGCCGCGGCAGCCGGCTGCGCAGCCTGCACTTCGCGGCGCTGCGCATCAAGGACGCGGTCTGCGACCGGATGCGCGAGCTGAGCGGCGCGCGCCCCAGCGTCGACACCCGCCGGCCCGACCTGCCGCTGCTGCTGCACCTGGACGCCACGCACGCGACGCTGTATGCGGACAGCTCGGGCGAGCCGCTGTTCAAGCGCGGCTGGCGCGAGGACACCGGCGACGCACCGCTGAAGGAGACGCTGGCCGCGGCGATGCTCGCCGCCGCCGGCTGGCGCGGCACGCCGCAGCACGGCGGCGCGCTGCTCGACCCCTGCTGCGGCTCGGGCACGATCGCGATCGAGGCCGCGCAGATCGCCTGCGGCATCGCGCCCGGGCTGCAGCGCCGCTTCGCGTTCGAGCGGCTCGCGCCCTTCGCGAAGCCGGCGCTGCGCGCGCAGCTGCAGCAGCTGCGCGCGCGGCTGCAGGCGGCGCAGCGGCCGAGCGCGGTGCCGATTTACGCGAGCGACCTGAGCTTCCGGATGATCGACTTCGCGCGCCGCAACGCGCGCCGCGCCGGGGTCGAGCAGGCGATCGAGTTCCACGGCGGCGACGCGCTCGAACGCCCGGCGCCGGTGCTGCCGCCGGCGCTGCCCGGCACGCTGCTGCTGAACCCGCCGTACGGGCAGCGCGTCGACGCCGGCGGCGCCGCGCGGCCGTCGCACGAAGACCGCGCGACCGCGCCCGACTGGTTCGAGCGGCTGGCTGCGCACTGGAAGCGCGCGTTCACCCGCCACCCGGCCGGCTGGACCGCGTGGGTGCTCAGCCCCGACCCGAAGCTGCCGGCGGCGATGCGGCTGAAGGCCACGCGCCGCGTGCCGCTGTGGAACGGGCCAATCGAGTGCCGG
>CAZKCJ010000142.1:0-7540 GCA_964550885.1 uncultured Rubrivivax sp.
ACCTCCGGGTCGCGGCCGAGGTTGCCGATGAGGATGACTTTGTTGACCGAGGCCATGGCGCGCTCCTGAAGGGGCTGGGTGGGTGGGGAATCATAGCGAGGCCCCACCCGCGCAAGCGCGCGGCGGCAGTGTGCGCGGGCGGGCAAGCCGCCGGGCACCGGCGTCAGCGCGCCGGCGTCAGCGCAACGCCGGCGGACCGGTCAGCGCCGATCCCAGCCGGCCTGCGGCATCGGCCGCCGCAGCCTGCGGCGGCGCTTCAGGCGGTCTTCGCGACCCGCACGCGCCAGGCGGTGGGCCCGCTTTCCAGGTACTCCCAGCTGAAGGGCTCGCGGCTCTCGGCCTCGATCTGGTAGTACAGCGGCTTCGGGTCGTGGTCGTTGGTGAAGACGAAAGCCTGGCCCGGCTTCAGCTCGTCAAACGCGCTGAACACCATCTCGTGGCGCTGCGCCGGGGTGTGCGGGCGCACGTCGAACTCCTTGACCACCTGCAGCGCCGCGCCGTCGTCGCCGCTCTTCGCGCGCTTGGTCACGTGCACCACGTACTCGCTGGGCGTGGTGGTCTTGGGCACCCAGTCGTACTGGCCCTTGAACTTCTCCTCGAACGCGGCGCGGATCGGCTTGGGCTCCTGCAGCGCGATGATCTCCATCGTGTCGCCTTCCTCCATCATGCCGTAGCGATGGAAGATCACGTACTTCCACGCGGCCTCGCTGATCTTGCGCAGGTCGAGCAGCGTCGAGACGCCGCCGGCCTCGCGGCCCTTGGAGGCCTCGCTGCGCGTGACTTTCACGCGCCAGTCGGTGCCGCCGCGCTTCAGGTAGTCCCACACCACCACGTCGCCGTGCACCGAGCAGAACTCGTAGTACAGCGGCAGCGGGTCGTGGTCGTTGATGAACACGAAGCTCTCGCCGATCGGCAGCTCTTTGAACATCTTCAGCAGCCGCTTGTGGCGTTCGATCGGGGGCAGCACCCGGACGTCGAGTGCATCGGCTGGTACAGCGTCACTGGTTGACATGGTGTCCTCTGGATCGGCGCGATCGCCGGCGAATGTTCTGGGCTGCCAGTATCCGCCAGATCGCCCGGCGCAAGCCGCTAAGCCCTGATCCAAGCGTAGTTGCTGCGCGCAGCGCTCGCGTACCATCGACGCCGACCATGGATGCCGAGCTCGCCGCCCCCGACCTTGCGCATCGGGTGCTGCAGCAGGTGTTCGGCTACGGCGCGTTCCGCGGCCAGCAGCGGGCGATCGTCGAGCACCTGATCGGCGGCGGTGACGCGCTGGTGCTGATGCCCACCGGCGGCGGCAAGAGCCTGTGCTACCAGCTGCCGGCGATCGTGCGCCACCGCGCCGGCCGCGGCGTGACGGTGGTGGTGTCGCCGCTGATCGCGCTGATGCACGACCAGGTCAGCGCGCTCGAGGAGCTGGGCGTGCACGCCGGCTTCCTGAACTCCACCCTCGACGGCGCCGAGGCGCAGGCGATCGAGCGCGAGCTGCGCAGCGGCCGGATCGTGCTGCTGTACGCGGCGCCCGAGCGCATCCTCACGCCGCGCTTCCTGGCGATGCTCGATTCGCTGCACGCGCGCGGCCTCTTGAGCCTGTTCGCGATCGACGAGGCGCACTGCGTCAGCCAGTGGGGCCACGACTTCCGCGAGGAATACCTGGGCCTGAGCGTGCTGCCCGAGCGCTACGCGGGCGT
The DNA here is from genome assembly GCA_964550885.1 of uncultured Rubrivivax sp. Classification (GTDB taxonomy): domain Bacteria; phylum Pseudomonadota; class Gammaproteobacteria; order Burkholderiales; family Burkholderiaceae_C; genus Rubrivivax. Next base: position 1,692 of record CAZKCJ010000142.1, read on the forward strand.
GCCGCGGATCGCGCTGACCGCCACCGCCGACGCCCACACCCGCGCCGACATCGTGCAGCGGCTGCAGCTGGCCGGCGCGCGCAGCTTCGTCGCCAGCTTCGACCGGCCGAACATCCACTACCGGATCGTCGAGAAGACCGACCCGCGCGCGCAGCTGCTGCGCTGGCTGCACGACGAGCACGAGGGTCCGGATGGCCATGACAGCGGCATCGTCTACTGCCAGACGCGCAAGAAGGTCGACGAGACCGCGCAGTGGCTCGCCGCCGAAGGCTTCGACGCGCTGCCGTACCACGCCGGGCTCGACGCCAGCACGCGCCGCCGCCACCAGGACCGCTTCCTGCGCGACGACGGCGTGGTGATGGTCGCGACCATCGCCTTCGGCATGGGCATCGACAAGCCCGACGTGCGCTTCGTCGCGCACCTGGACCTGCCGAAGAACATCGAGGGCTACTACCAGGAGACCGGCCGCGCCGGCCGCGACGGCCTGCCGGCCGATGCCTGGATGGCCTACGGGCTGGCCGACGTGGTCAACCAGCGGCGGATGATCGACGACGGCGACGCCGACGACGACTTCAAGCAGCTGCAGCGCGCTAAGCTCGACGCGCTGCTGGCGCTGGCCGAGGCGCACGACTGCCGCCGGGTGCGGCTGCTGGCCTACTTCGGCGAGACCTACGGCGCGACCGACGCCGGCGCCGCGCCGCGCCTGCGCTGCGGCAACTGCGACAACTGCCTGGAACCGCCGGCCACCTGGGACGCGACCGAAGCCGCGCGCAAGGCGCTGAGCTGCGTCTACCGCTTCCATCAGCAGGGCGGCATGAGCTTCGGCGCGACGCACCTGATCGACGTGCTGCGCGGCAAGGCCACCGACAAGGTGCAGCAGCACCGCCACGAGCGGCTGTCGACCTTCGGCATCGGCGCCGAGCTGTCCGAAGCGCAGTGGCGCGGCGTGCTGCGCCAGCTGATCGCGCTTGGCCACCTGCGCGTGGACGGCGAGTACAACACGCTGGCGCTGGCCGCCAGCGCGCGCGCGGTGCTGCGCGGCCAGGTGGCGCTGCACCTGCGCGTGGCGGCCGCCACGCCGAAGCGTGCGCCGAAGACGCGCGGCACGGCGCGCGCCGACCGGCCGCCGCCGCTGCCGCTGGATGCCGACGCGCAAGCGCGCTTCGCGACGCTGAAGGCCTGGCGCTTCGAGGTCGCCCGCGAGCACAACCTGCCCGCCTTCGTGATCTTCCACGACACGACCCTCGCGCAGATGGCGCGCGAGCACCCCGCCGACCTGGCGGCACTGGCCGGCATCGGCGGCGTCGGTGCGCACAAGCTGCAGGCCTACGGCGAGGCGATCCTGCGCGTGCTGGCGGGGGTGTCTGCCCGCTGACGCAGCTGCGCGGTGCCCGCGCAATTCGCACCAACACCAGACCAGCGCCTGCCCCACGCGGCCTACTCCAGCGCTGGCACCCCGACGGCTCGAAGGTACGCGTAGGTCTCGTCGTAGAAGCGCGGTGCCCGCGTCGCGTCATCGCTGTCGCCACGGGGGACAACCAGCGCCATGCCCTGCCGGGCGCGGGTGAGCAGAACCCGGTATGCGTTCTTCAAGTAGCTCTGCCGGTCAGGCTTGCGGATGTGGCGCCAGTGATCGCCAACGAAAGACCAATGCTCCCAGGCCGGCCCCGCCTTGCGGAAGTCGGCGTCCCACACCACGCAAGCCCAGTCCAGTTCCAGCCCTTGAACCTGGAACTCAGTCGCGGCATCTTCGAGGTAGTACGACGAGCGCACGTCGCTCTTGGGTCCCAGGAACCAGTGCACCGGATCCACCTCCACGCGCACATCGATCGCATGCGGCTTGAGCCGCTGGGCCTGGGACGAGACGACCAGGCCGAAGCGCTCGCTTCCGCGTGCGTGCGCTCTGACCCACGCCTTGGCCGCATCCAGGTCGCGCGACACAACGATCGGAAAGCGCGGGAGCAGTTCCTGCAGAGTCTCACGCGCTCGGGCAACTTCCAGATCCAGCACGAACTTCACCCAATCCGACACCCTCTCGGCGCGAAAAGACCGCATCGACACGTTCAGATGCAGCGCCTCATCAAAGAAGACCTGCGCGTGCCCCTTGAGCGCTTCAAGGGCTGCACCTGACGCGTACTCCGAATCGTGAAGCCGCGGCGAGATGTGCACTGACCAATGCGCAAACGAGGTCCGCAACGCGTTGAGCCACTCGGCGATTCCGGCCTCGCCGGTATTGATCTCTTGACCGCCGCCAACCAGGCAGAGCACCACCGCCCAGTCGATGTGGCGATCCATGCAGGCGAGCAGGAACTCGGGCTCCGAGGCATCGAATTCACGCTGGCCCTTCTTTCGCGTCATGAACGCCGTCGTCTGCTCGCGGTTCCACGCGCGCTGCGCTTCATCGAAAATCGCAACGTGCTCAGGCGGGGCCTGAGGGTCGATCACGCAGTCATCGCGAAAGTGATGGACGTTCTGGATGAAGGCTTCGACATGCCGGCGAGCCTCCGTCTTGGTCATGGATCGACCGGATTGGCGTTCGCGCTGCACTTGGTCGCGGACCAGCGCCTCTCGCAGGATCGCAACCAGGGGTCCGTTGCCGGACAAGAACACGCTATACAGCGCACTCGCCGCGTCCATGTGCCGCGTCGCGATGTCCAGGCCCACGAGGGTCTTGCCGGCTCCCGGTACGCCGGTCAGCAGGCAGACGACCTTGCGGCGTTCGCGCTGCGCGTCGGCGATCACGCCGCGCACATAGGCCGAGCTGCGGGTCAGATTGGTGGCGCCTGCGTCGCTTCGCGCGATCTCGGCGACTGTGTGCCCGCTGTACAGCGCGCGTGCTGCCTCGATGATGTTCGGCGTCGGGCTGTAGCGTCCCGCGGCCCAGTCAGCGCCCTTGATGGGCTCGCCGCCGGCACTTCGAAGATGCACGTCGATGGCTGCCGCCAACTGCTTCGGGCCAATTGCCAGCGGCACATAGACACCATCAGCCGCGGGGGGCTTGTACTGCATGCGCTCAGCAGGGGCTCGCGTCGCGACCAGCACGGGCACGATCGCCAGCCGATGCGAAGGTTCGTGGAAGTTCTTCAGATCCAGCGCGTAGTCCCAAACCTGATCGATGGCGTAGCGTTGAAACCCGGCCTCGCCGACCTTGAACTCCAGCACGAATACGAGCTGGTCGATCACCAGCACAACGTCGATCCGTCTGCCGATGCGCGGCAAGACGAACTCGAAGAAGACGTGGCCGCGGGCGGCGTAAGGCGCCAGCACCTGCTGCAGCAGCTCGACCTGCTCCCGCCAGGCCTGCAGTTGCGGCCGCTCGATCGAAAACTCGCTGCGATTCGCGAGTGCGCCGCAGATCGCGTCGGGCGTGCACTCCAGGAAGTTCTGGATGGTGTCCTGGTAGTGCGCTCGGTTCATGTGCCGGGATCGATGGCGCTCGAGCGTACCCGAAGAGGCGACGCCATCAGAGCGCTCGCGATCCGCTGACCGCGGGCTGGCAGCGAACGCATACCGCGAGCACACCCTCAGTTCCGTCCCGGTGGGCATCGCCCATGCTGGCGCGCAAGGGCCCGCGTAGCATCATGCCCGGTTACCCGCTTGCGCCCATGCCTGCCCGTCCGTCGACCGAAGCCGCCGCGATCCGCATCCGCGGCGCGCGCACGCACAACCTGAAGAACATCGACCTCGACATCCCGAAGCACGCGCTGGTGGTGATCACCGGGCTGTCGGGCTCGGGCAAGTCGAGCCTGGCCTTCGACACGCTGTACGCCGAAGGCCAGCGCCGCTACGTCGAGAGCCTGTCGGCCTACGCGCGGCAGTTCCTGCAGCTGATGGACAAGCCCGACGTCGATGTGATCGAGGGGCTGTCGCCGGCGATCAGCATCGAGCAGAAGGCGACCAGCCACAACCCGCGCTCGACGGTCGGCACGATCACCGAGATTCACGACTACCTGCGGCTGCTGTACGCGCGCGCCGGCACGCCCTACTGCCCCGACCACGGGCTGCCGCTGCGCGCGCACAGCGTCGCGCAGATGGTCGACGCGACGCTGGCGCTGCCCGAAGGCACACGGCTGCTGCTGCTGGCGCCGGTGGCGCGCGACCGCAAGGGCGAGTTCGCCGAGCTGTTCCAGCAGATGCAGGCGCAGGGCTACGTGCGCTTTCGCATCGGCTCGGGCGGGCGGCCGCGGCGGGTGTTCGAGGCCGCCGAGCTGCCGGCGCTGAAGAAGACCGACAAGCACGACATCGACGTCGTCGTCGACCGGCTGCGGGTGCAGCCCGGGCTGCAGCAGCGGCTGGCCGAGAGCTTCGAGACCGCGCTGCGCATCGCCGACGGCCGCGCGATCGTCGCGCCGCTGGCCGCCGACGGCGACGCCGCCGAGCCGCCGGAGCTGCTGTTCTCCAGCCGCTTCGGCTGCCCGCTGTGCAACTACGCGCTGCCCGAGCTGGAGCCGCGGCTGTTCTCGTTCAACTCGCCGGTCGGCGCCTGCCCGAGCTGCGGCGGACTGGGGCAGGTGACCGTGCTGGATCCGCAGCGCGTCGTCGCGTTCCCGTCGCTGAGCCTGGGCGCCGGCGCGGTCAAGGGCTGGGACCGGCGCAATGCCTACACCTACTCGCTGCTGCAGAGCGTCGCGCGGCACTACGGCTTCGACCTGGAGCAGCCGTTCGAGGCGTTGAGCCCGGCCGCGCAGCAGGTGCTGCTGCACGGCTCGGGCGACGAGGCGATCGAGTTCCGCTACGAGGCCGCCGGGGCCAAGGGCCGGGTGCGCTCGGTGCGGCGCGCGCACCCGTTCGAGGGGATCGTGCCGAACCTCGAGCGGCGCCTGCGCGAGACCGACTCGGCGCTGGTGCGCGAGGAGCTGGCGCGCTACCAGGCGGCGCGGCCCTGCCCCGACTGTGGCGGCACCCGGCTGCGGCGCGAGGCGCGCCACGTCTTCCTCGATCAGCCGGGCGCGCACCCGGGCGCGCCGATCTACGCGGTCGAGCGGATGACGCTGGCGCAGTGTCGGGCGTACTTCGACCAGCTGCAGCTTGAAGGCGCGAAGGCTTTTTTCAAGCAGAAGACGGCATACGAGATCGGCTCGCGGCTGCGCTTCCTCCACGACGTCGGCCTCGCCTACCTGAGCCTGGAGCGCAGCGCCGACACGCTGTCGGGCGGCGAGGCGCAGCGCATCCGGCTGGCCAGCCAGATCGGCAGCGGCCTGAGCGGCGTGCTCTACGTGCTCGACGAGCCGTCGATCGGGCTGCACCAGCGCGACAACGCGCGCCTGATCGACACGCTGAAGCGGCTGCGCGACCTGGGCAACTCGGTGCTGGTGGTCGAGCACGACGAGGACATGATCCGCGCCGCCGACCACGTGGTCGACATGGGCCCGGGCGCCGGCATCCACGGCGGCCGGGTGGTCGCGCAGGGCAGCGCGGAGCAGGTCGCGCGGCAGCCGCAGTCGCTGACCGGCGGCTACCTCGCCGGGCGGCTGGCGATCCCGCTGCCCGCACGGCGCGTGCGGCTGGCCGACCAGACCGAGCCGCGCGTGCTGCGCATCGTCAACGCCCGCGGCAACAACCTGCAGGGCGTGAGCGTCGACATCCCGGTGGGCCTGTTCAGCTGCGTGACCGGCGTATCCGGCTCGGGCAAGAGCACGCTGGTCAACGACACCCTGTACGCGGCGGTCGCGCGCCGGCTCTACGGCAGCCAGGCCGAGCCGGCGCCGCACGACGCGATCGACGGCCTGGACGCGTTCGACAAGGTGATCAACGTCGACCAGAGCCCGATCGGGCGCACGCCGCGCAGCAACCCGGCCACCTACACGGGGCTCTTCACGCCGATGCGCGAACTCTTCGCCGAGGTGCCG
>CAZKCJ010000143.1:0-7530 GCA_964550885.1 uncultured Rubrivivax sp.
TCCTTGAAGTCCGTGGACGATCATCATATCTAATCTCTTGAACGCGACTTGGTATTAAGTGCTGCACAGAGTGGAACACTGCACTAGCACGGCGGCCGGCCTGCGCGGGCAGCGTCGATGGCGCGCGCGCTCCCGAACCTCGGCGCCGGCGCAGCCGCCGCGCTGCGCCGTCAATGCTGGCCGGTGGAGCCGAAGCCGCCGCCGCCGCGGGCCGACGCGGCGAAGTCGTCGACCCGCCGGAACGCCGCCTGCACCACCGGCACGATCACCATCTGCGCGATCCGCTCCAGCGGCTGGATCGTGAACGGCTCGCGCCCGCGGTTCCAGCAGCTGACCAGCAGCGGGCCCTGGTAGTCGCTGTCGATCAGGCCGACCAGGTTGCCGAGCACGATCCCGTGCTTGTGCCCGAGGCCCGAGCGCGGCAGCAGCATCGCCGCCAGGCCGGGGTCGCCGAGGTGGATCGCCAGGCCGGTGGGGATCAGCGCCGCATCGCCCGGCGCCAGCTGCAGCGGCGCGTCCAGGCAGGCGCGCAGGTCCAGCCCGGCGCTGCCCGGCGTCGCGTAGGCGGGCACGCAGTCGGCCATGCGCGCGTCGAGCAGCTTCAGCTCGATCGTGACCATCAGGACTGCAGCCGCTGCGCGATCTCGGCCACCAGCGCGCGCGCCAGGCTCAGCTTGTCGGCGCGCGGCAGCTCGCGCTCGCCCTGCGCATCCACCAGCAGCAGCGCGTTGTCGTCGCGGCCGAAGGTCGCCGGCCCGAGGTTGCCGACGATCAGCGGCACGCCCTTGCGCAGCCGCTTCGCGCGCGCGTTGGCCAGCAGCTCGTGGCTCTCGGCGGCGAAGCCGACGCAGTACGGCGGCTTCGGCAGCCGCGCAACCGTCGCCAGGATGTCCGGGTTCTCGGTCATCGGGATCGCCGGCACCGCACCGCTGCCGTCCTTCTTGATCTTGCGCGGGTCGCACTGCTGCGGCCGCCAGTCGGCAACCGCGGCGGTGGCAACGAACACGTCGTGCCGCAGCGCCAGCGGCAGCACCGCGTCGTGCATCTGCTGCGCACTCTGCACGTCCACCCGCCGCACGTGGCGCGGGGTGGCCAGCGCCACCGGCCCGGCGACCAGCGTGACCTGCGCGCCGGCCTCCTGCGCGGCGCGCGCGATCGCGAAGCCCATCTTGCCGCTGGAGCGGTTGGTGATGCCGCGCACCGGATCGATCGCCTCGAAGGTGGGGCCGGCGGTGATCAGCACCCGCCGTCCGGCGAGCAGCTTGGGCTGGAAGTGCGCGACCAGCTCGTCGCACAGCTCGAGCGCCTCGAGCATGCGGCCGTCGCCGATCTCGCCGCAGGCCTGGTCGCCGCTGGCCGGCCCGAGGATCAGCGCGCCGTCGGCCAGCACCTGCGCGACGTTGCGCTGCGTCGCCGGGTGCGCCCACATCTCGCGGTTCATCGCCGGCGCCAGCAGCAGCGCGCAGCGCTGCGCAGGCCGCGCCAGGCACAGCAGGCTCAGCAGCTCGTCGGCGCGGCCCTGCGCGAGCTTGGCGATGAAGTCGGCGCTGGCCGGCGCGACCAGCACTGCGTCGGCGTCGCGGCTCAGGTTGATGTGCGCCATCGCGTTGGGCTCGCGCAGGTCCCACTGGCTGACGTAGACGCTGCGGTTGGACAGCGCCTGCATCGTCACCGGGGTGATGAAGTGGGTCGCGGCCTCGGTCATCACCACCTGCACGCTCGCGCCGCGGCGCTGCAGCTCACGCACCAGCTCGGCCGACTTGAAGCAGGCGATGCCGCCGCTCAGGCCGACGACGAGGTGCCGGCCGCGCAGACCGCAGTCCGCGCCGTTGTCGCTGCTTTCGCTGCCAGGGTCGCCCATCGCGCGCAACTCTACCCGGATCGGCTCAGGGCCCTGCGCCCGGCGCGCCGTGGCACTTCTTGAACTTGCGGCCGCTGCCGCAGGGGCAAGGGTCGTTGCGGCCCGGCGTGGGCGGCGCGACCCGCGGCAGCGTGCGGGTCGTGCGCTCCAGCCAGTAGCAGCGCAGGTCCTGCACCGCGAAGCAGGCTTCGTCGATCAGGTCGTCGCGCGCCAGCGTCTGCCCCGGGAACTGCTCGGCCAGCGCCTGCTCCAGCTCGCCGTCGTCGCGCAGCGTGAGCAGCCGGATGGTGACCAGGCAGCCGACAAACCATTCGGCATCGTCGTCGTCCGGGTCGGGGTCGCGCCAGTCTTCGGCGAAGGCGACGACCGTCTCCAGGAAGCCGATCGCCCAGACCTCGCCGTCCAGCGGCCACTCGGCCGGATCCTGCGACTGCAGCACGCCTTCGGCCAGCAGCCGTTCGCGCAGCGCGTCGTCGTAGTGGCCGATCAGCGGCGCGAGCCGCAGCTGGTCGGGCTCCTCGAACAGCGGCTGCGGTGCCAGCTGCTCGGCGAGCACGTTCCAGCGGCCCAGCACCGTGGCCAGCGCCTGCTCGACATCGGCCGGGTCGGCGAAGCTGCGCTCCCAGGCGTCGCCCAGCACCCGCGGCAGCCACTCGCTTGGCGGCACCGTGCGCGGCCCGGCGATCAGCGCGGTCATGCAGCCGTCCAGCCACTCGAGCGAGATCTGCGGATCGAAGCCGGCCAGCCGATCGCACAGCGCCTCGAGCGCTTCGATGTCGGCGTCGCTGCTGTCCGGCGCCATCAGCTGCACCGGTGCAGCCACCGCGCCGCGCTGGTGTAGGTCTCGCGCGCCGCGCGCGCATCCGAGCCACCGGCAGGCCAGCGGCTGGTGAGCAGCGCCGCGATCGGCGTCGCCGGCGCGCCGTGCGCATGCGGCCTGCGAACGACGCGCTGCGCGGCGAACAGGATCCCAGCCGCGTGCGTCATGGCTGCGTATGCTACGCGGCATGCGCACCACCCTGGCCGCTGCCCTGCCCTGGCGTCGATCGCTGTGCCCCGCGCTGCTGCTGGCGTGCAGCGCCGCCCGCGCGGCGAGCCTGCTGATCTTCGGCGAGACCCACGACCAGCCCGACCAGCAGCGGCAGGTGGCGCAGACGGTCGAGCAGCGGGCGCAGGCCGGAACGCTGGCGGCGGTGGTGATCGAGATGGCCGAGCGGCCGCACACCACCGCCGGCCTGCCGCGCGACGCGACCGAGGCGCAGGCGCGCGCCGCACTGCACTGGCAGGGCTGGGAATGGCCCGACTACGCGGCGGTGGTGATGAACGCGGTGCGCGCCGGCGTGCCGGTGCTCGGCGGCAACTTGCCGCGCGCGCAGCTGCGTGCAGCGATGCAGGATGCGTCGCTCGACGCGACCCTGGACCCGGCGACGCTTGCGCGCATCGCCGACGCGGTGCGCATCGGCCACTGCGATCTGCTGCCGGCTGCGCAGCTGCCGGGGATGGTGCGGGTGCAGATCGCGCGCGACCGCGCGATCGCCGAAGTCGCCGCCGCTGCGGCCCGGGCCGCGCCGGCCGACGCGACCGTGCTGCTGCTGACCGGCGCGCAGCACGCGGCGCGCGACCGCGGCGTGCCGCGGCAGCTGGCGGGCATCGACCCGACCCTGCCGGTGCACGTGGTGCTGTTCGGCGAACCCACGCCGGGGCTGCAGGCCGACGAGCACCGTGCCGCGGTGGTCACGCCCCAGCCCGACCACTGCGAGAGCCTGCGCCACAAGCTCCCGGCGCCGAAGCCGGCATCCGCGCCTTGAGCCGCGGCGGTTCGGCCGTCCGGCCAGCGCACGGGCGTCGACGCACCGCGGGCAGCGATCGATGCCGCGTCGGCGCCACGTCCCAGCAGTGCAGGCCGCGCCGGTCGACCGCGCCCCGCGTCGAGCGCTGCGGGCAGCGTCGATGCCGCGCCGCGGCGGCCAGCTCGCATCCGTGGACAGTGACCAGCTCTGCCCCCGCGAATCGGGGATGCGCACCGGCCTGCGCCGCCGCTAGCATCGCGGCCCCTGCAGCCCTTCGGATCCTCGCATGAAGCCTTGGACCAGCGCGTCGCTCGTGCGCACCAGCCTGTTCGCCGCTGCCGTGCTGGCCGCCGGCGCCGCGTCGGCGGCCAACCTCGTCGCCAACGGCTCGTTCGAGGCGCCCGACATCGTCGGCGGCAGCTACGTGCTGCACGCGGGCGGCTCCACCGCCATCACCGGCTGGACCGTGGTCGCCGCAACGACGGATTCGGTGCAGCTCACCCCCGACACCTACCTCGGCCTGCTGGCCGACGACGGCCGCCAGTGGGTCGACCTGACCGGCATCTACGGCTACGACAAGGGGCTGCGCTCAGACGCGTTCGCGACCACCGTCGGCGCGAGCTACCGGCTCAGCTTTGCGGTGGGCAACTACATCCCGTTCGGGCCGTCGACCGTCGGCCTGAGCATCGCGGACGGCGCCGAGCAGTGGTTCACCAATGCGTCGCTCGACGCCAACCCGAAGAGCCCGATGAACTGGGCGAGCTTCAGCGTCGACTGGGTGGCGGCCGCGAGCAGCGCGACGCTGACCTTCGTCGGCCGCGCGAACGGCGCACTGAGCAACAACGGCGGCATCGGCCTGGACAACGTCGTCGTCGAGCAGATCAGCGCGCCGGTACCGGAGCCCGGCAGCTGGGCGCTGCTGCTCGCCGGTGCGGCCGCGCTGGCCCTGCACGCGCGCCGGCGCCGCGGCTGACCGGGCTGGAGCCGGCGGCGCGCGGCCGCCACTTCGGGTTACGCTCGCGCGTGTCCTCGCCAGCCCGGATCCAGCCCATGGAGTCGAACGCCGTCGCCACGCCGCAGTTGCGCTTCTTCGCCGATCTGGCGGTCCAGGTCGGCGAGCCGCAGGTGGTCGGCACCGTCCCCCACGCCGTGCGTCGCGTGATCCCGATCGTCGGCGGCAGCGTGCAGGGCGACGGCTGGAGCGGCCGCGTGCTGGCCGGCGGCGCCGACTTCCAGCTGATCGTGCACCCCGGCTACGCCGAGCTCGACGCGCGCTACGTGATCGAGGTCGACGGCGGCGAACTCGTCTACGTGTGCAACCAGGCGGTGCGCAGCGGCCCGGCGCAGCTGATGCAGCTGCTCGCGCGCGGCGAACCGGTCGACCCGGCACAGATCTACTTCCGCTGCCTGCCGCGGCTCGAGACCGCGTCAAAGGCGCTGGGCTGGATCAACGAGCGGCTGTTCGTCGGCGCCGGCGTGCGCCATCCCGATCGGGTCGTGCTGAGCTTCTTCGCGCTCGATTGAGCGCGAAGACGGCGCGCCAGCCCTGGTGGCGCCTTGGCCGGCCATCGGTCGCCGGCCAAGGCCGGCCGCAACGTCGCGAACCGCGGCACCGAACCACGCGCTCCGGGCGCACGCACCAGGCGAGCGCAGCATCGACGTACGCGCTTGCGCCACCTATCATCCCGGCGCGCAAGTTGCGCCCGCACCGCCGAGCAACAGCCGCCCGCGCCGACCGCCGCGGGCCGCATCGGGGTTCGGGGTTCCTGGACCGCCGGCGCCGGCCGGACCGCAGCGGAGCCGATCGATGAAGAAGCTCGACGGTCTGATCAGCGCGCTCGGGACCGCGGGCTTCGATCGACTGCTGTTCGACGCGCTCGACGAGCTCGCGCTGGTCGATCACGTGTCGCTGCTGCGCTTCAGCGGCGACCAGTGCACGCGGCTCGTGTTCGCGGTCTCGCGCCCGCGCTGGCCGTTCCTGCACGCGGCGCAGAGCGCCTACCTCGAACGCTTCTGCGCGCTGGACCCCAACCGCCGGGTGTTTCACCGGCCCCGCCCGGCCGAGCCGGTGGCGGTTCGCCGCCTGCGGCGCGAGGAGGTGCCGGGCTTCGACTACCGCTGGCACTGCTACGACGCGGCGCGGCTGGTCGATCGCTTGAGCGTGCTCAGCGTCGATCCGACCGGCGGCTATGCGCTGAATCTCTACCGCAGCACCGACCACGGCCCATTCCCCGACGGCGCGCTGGCGTACGTGCAGGATCGCGCCGCGGTGCTGGCCGCGTGCTGCGCGAAGCATGACTGGTGCGCGCCGCCGGCGCGGGCCGCGGTCGACCCGGCCGCGCGCATCGACGCGCTCGGCGAGCGGCTGCACCGGCTGCAGCCCGGCCTGAGCCGGCGCGAGGCCGCAGTCGCCGCCCGCGTGGCCGCCGGCCTGACCTCCGACGGCATCGCGGTCGACCTCGGCATCGGCATGCAGACCGTGCTCACCTACCGCAAGCGCGCCTACGCGAAGCTCGGCGTGCGCAACCAGCGCGAGCTGTTCGCGCTGCTGCTGGGCCGCGATGCCGCGGCGCCGGCGACGGGCGCGGCCGTGCACCGGCCGGCGGTCGGCGCCAGCCGCCGCTGACCCGAACCTGCAGCCGGGCGTGAGCGCGATCGGCCCGAGCCCGATCTGACGCTCACGCAGCGGCACGACCACCCCCAGCCGCGAGCTGGTGCAGCTGCCGGGCTGGCCGGAGTTCATCCAGGCGATCGGCACGATCCCCGATCGGCTGCCCGCAGCAGGACGCATCGCTGCGCTGCCGCCGCCCGCTGCAGCAGCTGCTGCACTGGCGCTGCAACGAGCGCCGACCGTTTCGCCGCCAGGCACAGGTTGACTCCTGCAACCTGACCCTGAGCCCGTGCCCGATGTACCGCGGGCTGGAGCGCATGCAGGACGCGGACGACGACGCCAAGCTCGGCCGCTGGCAGGACGCAGTCAACCCCACCGCGCCGATCCGTTAGCGATCCGTTGGTCGCCGGCAGCGAGCATCCACGCCACGGCAGCCGGCCACGCGGCCCACGCCGAACGCAATCCCCGCCAACCCTGTACGAGAGGACCCACCATGAAACCGATCGTCCTGACCACCCTGCTGGCCGGCGTCGTGCTCCTGCACGCGCACCCCGCCAGCGCGCAGCCGCCGGCCGCCGAGCTGCGGCCAGCCGCAGCGGCGCCCGAGTCGCCTGCCGCCGCCTTCCAGCGGTTGCTCGCGCACGCGCCGACGCCGGCGCAAGCACCCGCCGGCGCCCCGGCCGATCCGCTGACCCGCGCTTTCAACCACGCGCTGTGGACCACCCCCGGCCCGGCCGCTGCCTACGCGACGGCCGCACCGCAAGCCAATGGAGGCAAGCCATGAGCTACTACTGGCTTCTGGGTGCGCACCTGCTGGGTGCGGCCGGGCTCGGCGCGGCGGTCGTCGCACTGTGGTTCGCCGACCGGCGGATCGCGCAAGCGCGCGACTGCGGCACGATCGCCCGCGCCGGGCGCAGCGCCGAGGCGGTCGGCAAGCGGCTGCTGTTGCCAGCGGTGCTGCTGCTTGCGCTCAGCGGTGTCTGGCTGGTGGTGAGCTACTACGGCTGGGCCTTCGTCCAGCTCCCGTGGCTCGCCGGCATGGCGCTGCTGTTCGTGTTCCAGTCGGTCTGGGCGAATACCGTCACGCGGGCGCACGCGCAGCGCCTGGGCCAACTGCTCGCCGGCATGCGCGCCACTGACCGGGTCACGCCCGAGCTCGAGCGCGCGCTGCGCGCGCCGCTGGCCCGCTTCGGCCAGCAGCTCGAGCCGCTGCTGTTCACGCTGATCCTCGCCTTCGGCCTGCTGCGGCCGATGGACTGGGCGACGGT
>CAZKCJ010000144.1:0-3023 GCA_964550885.1 uncultured Rubrivivax sp.
CCGCGCACTGACGCGCGCGCTGCCCGTGCGCCTGCACGCCCACCGCCGGCTCGACGCGACGCGCCGCGGCGGCCGCGCCGCACCGCAGCGCGCCGCAGGGTGCGGGCGGCCCGTGGCGCGACCTGCCGCCGCACCGGCGCGCTGCGAGCATCGGGCGCCCGCCGCGACATGAGCGCCGTCGGGTTCGTCGTCGCCGGGCTCGCCGTCGCCGCGCTGGCCCTGCTGGTGCTCGCCGGCCTGCGCAGCGCCGACCAGCGCGCCGAGCGCGCCGAGTGGCGGCGGCTGCAGGCGCTGCAGCCGCCCGCGCCCGCGGTCTTCAGCGCCGCGCTGGTGGCCGAGCTGCCCGAGCCGGCGCGCCGCTACTTCGGCTACGCGATCCGGCCCGGCACGGCGCTGCACCGCGTCGCCGAGATCGACATGCACGGGCGGATCGGCCTGGGCACGCGCGCGCAGCCGGGCTACCGACGGATGCAGGCGCGGCAGATCCTGGCGGCGCCCGCCGGCTTCGTGTGGGCGATGAACACCCGCGGCGGCGTGCCGATCTCGGGCTCGGACGCCGGCGGCTGGACGCGCTTTCGCCTGCTCGGGCTGATCCCGATCGCGCGCATCGGCGGCAACCCCGACCACGCGCGTTCGGCCTTCGGTCGCCAGGTCGCCGAGGCGGTGTTCTGGACGCCGGCGGCGCTGCTGCCCGGCCCGGGCGTGAGCTGGCAGGCGCTCGGCCCCGACCGCGCCTGCGTGACCGTGCAGCACGGCCGCTGGCAGCAGGCGGTCGAGGTCGGCGTCGACGCCGACGGCCGGCCGGTCGAAGTCGTGTTCCAGCGCTGGAGCAACGCGAACCGCGAGCGCCGCTACCGGCTGCAGCCCTTCGGCGGGCGCCTGGCCGACTTCCGCGAGGTCGACGGCTTCAGGCTCGCGCACCGCGTCGACGCCGGCAACCTGTACGGCACGCCCGACTACTTCGCGTTCTTCCAGGTCGAGGTCAGCGCGATCCGCTTCGTGCGCGCACGCGCGCCGTAGCCGCTGCCCGGATCGTCCGCCGGCCGCCGCTGCGGCCACGTTCGCCCGGCCGCGCTGAGCCGCTGCCGCGTGCGCCTCAGCGCGCCGGCACCCAGGTCTGCAGGTGCGGCAGCAGCGCGCGGTACGGTGCGAGCAGCACCACCGCCATCGCCGCCTTCACGCTCAGGTCGCCGGTGGCCAGCTGCAGCCAGTTCAGCTCGCTGCCGGCGAAGGCCAGGAAGAAGAACACCGCGGTGTCGACCACCGACGCGATCAGCGAGCCGATCAGCGGTGCCTTCCACCAGCTGGCGCGCCGCCAGCGGTTGAAGACCAGCACGTCGAGCAGCTGCGAGCTCAGGAAGGCCGAGCCCGACGCCAGCGCGATCCGCCACGGCGCGATCAGCCCCGACGCCGCCACCGCGAACGCGAAGCCGATCCAGGCCACGCGCCGCGCGGCTGCAGGCCCGAGCGCGCGGTTGGTCAGGTCGCAGACCAGGAACACCAGCGGGTAGGTGAAGGCGCCCCAGGTCAGCCACGCATTGATCGGGAACTGCACCGCCCAGTTCGACAGCACGATCACCAGCGCCATCGCGGCGATCGGCGCTCGCAGCGCGCGCCACGGTCGAACGGCAGGGGTTGCTTGCATCGGGAGGGCGGTGGTCGGTTGCCTGGCGCACAGGCCGAACGGGATAGTCGACGCATCGAGACGATCGGGCCGGCTGCGTCCGCCGCTGCGGCCTGCGCCATCGCAGCGGCGCTGGCGCTCAGGGCGCGGCATTCTGGCACACGCCCCTGCGGGCGGCAGCCGCGATCGCGCTACCCGAAGAAGGCCTGCAGCGCGCGCACCACCGAGCCCGGCGCCAACGCCTGCATGAAGGCCAGCCCGGTGAGCGCGCCGGCGATGTGCGCCTCGTGGTTCACCCGCCCGTAGTGCGCGCTGCGCGCGAACAGGCTGTAGCCGAGGTAGCCGAGCGCGAACAGCGGCGCCGGGATCGGCACCGGGATCGGCAGGATGAAGATCGACGCGGTCGGGAAGACCACGATCGACGCGAACAGCACCGCCAGGATCGCGCCCGACGCGCCCAGGCTGGCGTAGCGCGGCTGGCGCCGGTGCAGCGCCCAGGTGGCGACGCTGGACACCAGCAGCCCGAGCGCGTACAGCGCGGCGAAGCGCACGCTGCCGAGCGCGCGCTCCAGCCCGAAGCCGAAGGCCCAGAAGGTGAACGCGTTGAACAAAAGATGCGCGAGGTCCGCGTGCACGAAGCCGCAGGTCAGCAGCGTCCAGTAGTCGCCGCGCTGCGCGAGGCCGTGGGGCCGCAGCAGGTTGCGCTCGATCAGCGCCGGGTGGCGGTACAGGCCGAGCAGGCCGACGACGAGGATCGCCGCCAGCAGCAGCGCCGCCACCGGG
Organism: uncultured Rubrivivax sp.; assembly: GCA_964550885.1. Classification (GTDB taxonomy): domain Bacteria; phylum Pseudomonadota; class Gammaproteobacteria; order Burkholderiales; family Burkholderiaceae_C; genus Rubrivivax. The sequence continues at coordinate 2,408 of CAZKCJ010000144.1, forward strand.
GCACCGTCGCTGAGCCGAAGCAGCGCATCCATCGCGCCGAGTCTAGGGGCGGTGCGCGCCGGCGGCGGTGCGCGTGGATCGCGTATCGTCGCGCGCGCGGGACGATGCGCGCGGCGGGCTGCAGGCATGACGGACAAGCTGATCGAGGTTGCGGCACTGGAGACGGCGCTGCAGGCCTTCGCCGACGCGCGCGGCTGGAACCGCTACCACTCGCCGAAGAACCTGGCGATGGCGCTGAGCGCCGAGGTCGGCGAGCTGGTCGAGCTCTTCCAGTGGCTGACCGAGGAGCAGTCGCGCGGCGTGGGTCGCGCACCGGATACCGCGCGCGCAGTGCGCGACGAGCTGGCCGACGTGCTGCTGTACCTGGTGCGGCTGGCGTCGGTGCTCGGCGTCGACCTGGACGAGGCGGTGCAGACCAAGCTCGCGGCCAACGCCCTCAAGTATCCGGCCGGCGATTCGACGCCGCAGCGCGCGTGAGCCGCCAGCCGCACGCGGACCCGCGGCCGCGCCGCCGGCGCGCATGAGCGGCGCCGAGCTCGGCGCGCTGCTGCTGCTGTTCGCCGCCGCCACCTTCACGCCGGGGCCGAACACCACGCTGGCGACCGCGCTGGCGGCC
>CAZKCJ010000144.1:3033-7495 GCA_964550885.1 uncultured Rubrivivax sp.
CGGCGCGCTGCCCTTCGTCTGCGCGGTCCCGGTCGGCTGGACCGCGCTGCTCTTGCTGTGCAGCGCCGGCCTGGGCGCGCTGGTCACCGCGCTGCCGGCGCTGCGCTGGGGGATCGTGCTCGCCGGCGTGGCCTACATGCTGTGGCTGGCCGCGCGGCTGGCGCGCAGCGGCACGCTCGGCCAGGCGGACGCGCGCCGGCTCGAGCTGAGCTTCGTCGAGGGGGTCGCGCTGCAGTTCCTGAACGTGAAGGTCTGGCTGCTGGCGCTGACCGCGGTCGCCGGCTGGGTCGTCGGCCGCCCGGACTGGCCCGCACGCCTGGGCTGGTCGCTGCTGCTGATGGTCGCGTTCGGCTTCGGCAGCAACTTCGTCTACGCGCTGGTCGGTTCGCTGCTGCGCGGCTGGCTCGCCCACGGCCGGCGCCTGCTGTGGTTCAACCGCGCGCTGGCGCTGGCGCTGGTGCTGACTGCCGCGTGGATGGCGTGGAGCGCGGCGCCGGCTCCGGCCGGCTGACCCGCAGCAGGACGGACGGCGTAGCCGAGAACCGCGCACGGACAACGTCGCCCGGGCGCGCGCACTGCGGCGCTGCTGCGGAGGCTGCAGCTTCCTGCAGCGCCGGCACCGCGCCTGTGCCCACCCTGCCGATCGGCAGCCCGGACTCCCCGGTGCTCGATGGCAGGCCGCGGCGGGAATCGACAGAATGCAAGGCCCCGACCCAACCTGGAGGAGACCCCAGCATGAACCTCGTTCTCGTACACGGCAGCTGGCACACCGGCGAGCTCTGGGGGCCGGTGGCCGCTGCGCTGCGCGGCGCGGGCCACACCGTGCACACGCCGACGATCGCCGGCCACGGCGCCGGCGTCGACAAGCGCGTGAATCATGCGCAGTGCTCGCAGTCGATCACCGACTACATCGTGCAGCACGACCTGCGCGACTTCGTGCTGCTGGGCCACAGCTACGGCGGCACGATCATCTCGAAGGTGGCGGAGGCGGTGTCCGAGCGCGTGCGGCGGTTGGTGTACTGGAACGCGTTCGTGCTGAACGACGGCGAGTCGCTCGACGACAACGTGCCACCGCACTACCGCGCACTGTTCGCGCAGCAGGCCGCGGCCAGCCCGGACCAGAGCGTGATGCTGCCGTTCCCGGTGTGGCGCGATGCCTTCATCAACGACGCCGACCTCGCCACCGCGGAGCGCAGCTACGCGCTGCTCTCGCCCGAGCCGTACCAGCCCTTCGTCGACAAGCTCGACCTGAAGAAGTTCTGGTCGCTGCCAACGCCGCGCAGCTACATCAACTGCACCGAGGACACCGCGCTGCCGCAGGGGCCCGACACCGGCTGGCATCCACGCATGTCGAACCGGCTCGGGCTGTTCCGGCTGGTGCAGATCCCGGGCAGCCACGAAGTGATGTTCACCGCACCCGAGCGCCTGGCCGGCGCGATCGTCGAAGCCGGCCGCGACTGACGCGCACCGAGCGCGAGCGGCACGGCACCCGGCAGCCGCCGAGCCCGCCGCGCGCGGCTCAGCCGGCCGCCAGCGCGCGCGCGTGGTGCGCGACGTGCTCGCCGATGAAGCTGGCGATGAAGTAGTAGCCGTGGTCGTAGCCGGCGCGCAGGTGCAGCTCGAGCGGGTGGCCGGCGGCCGCGCAGGCCTCGCGCAGCAGGTCCAGGCGCATGTCGGCGAGGAATTCGTCGGCGTCGCCCTGGTCGACCAGCAGCGGCAGCCGCTCGCGCGCGTGCGCGATCAGCTCGACCGTGTCCCACTCCTTCCAGCGTTCGCGGTCGGCGCCGAGGTACGCGCCCAGCGCCTTGTGGCCCCAGGCGATGCGCGACGGCGCGGCCATCGGCGCGAACGCCGACACGCTGCGGTAGCGACCGGGATGCCGCAGCGCGGTGATCAGCGCGCCGTGCCCACCCATGCTGTGGCCGAAGATCGAGCGCGCGGCGCTGGCCGGGAAGTGCTGCTCGACCAGCTCCGGCAGCTCGTCGGCGACGTAGCTGTGCATCCGGTAGTGCGCGGCCCAGGGTGCCTCGGTCGCGTCGACGTAGAAGCCCGCGCCCTGGCCGAGGTCGTAGGCGGCGTCGTCGGCCACGCCGGGCCCTCGCGGACTGGTGTCGGGCGCGACCACGATCAGCTCGTGCTGGGCCGCGTACTGCTGCGCGCCGGCCTTGGTGATGAAGTTCTGCTCGGTGCAGGTCAGCCCCGACAGCCAGTACAGCACCGGGCGCTTGTCGCCGCGCAGCGCCGCCGGCGGCAGGTAGACGCCGAAGTTCATGTCGCAGCGGGTGCTGCGGCTGGCGTGGCGCCACACCTCCTGCCGGCCGCCGAAGCACGCGTGCTGTTCGATCCGTTCCATGTCGCTGTCGTCTCCTTCGCGGTCGTTTGCCTGCGCCTCAGGCGTGGTGGACCACGCTGCGGATCGACTCGCCGGCGTGCATCAGCTCGAACGCGCGGTTGATGTCGGCCAGCGGCATCGTGTGCGTGACGAAGGGCGCGAGCCGGATGCGCCCGGCCATCGCGTCCTCGACCATCCCCGGCAGCTGGCTGCGGCCCTTGACGCCGCCGAACGCGGTGCCCAGCCAGCGCCGCCCGGTGACCAGCTGGAACGGCCGCGTGCTGATCTCCTGCCCGGCGCCGGCGACGCCGATGATCACGCTCTGCCCCCAGCCGCGGTGCGCGCACTCCAGCGCCGCGCGCATCACCTTGACGTTGCCGATGCACTCGAACGAGTGGTCGACGCCCCAGCCGGTCAGCTCGACGATCAGCTCCTGGATCGGCTTGTCGTGATCGGACGGGTTCACGCAGTCGGTCGCGCCGAAGGTGCGCGCCAGGTCGAACTTGGCCGGGTTGGTGTCGATCGCGATGATCCGCGCCGCCCCGGCGAGCTGCGCGCCGTGGATCACCGCCAGACCGATGCCGCCGAGCCCGAACACCGCGACCGTGTCGCCGGGCTGCACCTTCGCGGTGTTCTTCACCGCGCCCAGACCCGTGGTCACGCCGCAGCCCAGCAGGCAGACCTGCTCGGGGTTGGCCTGCGGGTTGATCTTCGCCAGCGACACCTCGGCGACCACCGTGTACTCGCTGAAGGTGCTGCAGCCCATGTAGTGGTAGATCGGCTGGCCCTGGTAGCTGAAGCGCGTGCTGCCGTCGGGCATCAGGCCCTTGCCCTGGGTCGCGCGCACCGCGGTGCACAGGTTGGTCTTGCCGCTGGTGCAGAACAGGCACTGGCCGCACTCGGCGGTGTACAGCGGGATCACGTGGTCGCCGGGCCTGACGCTGCTGACGCCTTCGCCGACCTCGACCACGACGCCCGCGCCCTCGTGCCCGAGCACCGCCGGGAACACGCCCTCGGGGTCGTCGCCCGACAGCGTGAAGGCGTCGGTGTGGCACACGCCGGTGTGCGAGATGCGCACCAGCACTTCGCCGGCTTTCGGCGGGGCGACGTCGATCTCGACGATCTGCAGCGGCTGGCCGGCTGCGAAGGCGACTGCGGCGCGCGATTTCATGTCGGTGCTCCTTGGCTTCAACTCGCTGCGGCGCAGTCTAGCCGCGCGTGCATCGACCGTCGCGCGCCGGGGTCGTGCGTCGTCGGTGCCGGCGGCGGCGCTATGCTGGCGGCGGCCGCGCGCGAGGCGCGGCCACGCCGTCAGCCGCAGCCAGGAGAACGAGCCCATGGTCCCGACGCCGCCGACCGGCAAGCGCTTCAGCGACACCCGCATCGGCGACCGGTTCGGCCGGCGCGAGCGGATCACCGCGCGCCACCTGGACGACGGCGCGCGGCTGATCGGCGACTTCAACCCGCTGCACGTCGACGACGCCTTCGCCGCACGTTCGCGCTACGGCGCACGCATCCTGCACGGCGTGATCACCTCGGCGCTGGTCGGCGCCGAGTTCGGCATGGCCTACGCCGGCACCGCGATCGGCTATCTGGAGCACGACGCGCGCTTCCTGGCCCCGGTGAAGATCGGCGACGAGCTGACGATCACCTGGACGGTGACCGCGCTCGAACCCAGACCCAAGCACGGCGGCGGCGTCGTGGTCGCCGAAGCGGTGGCGGTGAACCAGCACGGGGTGGCCGTGTGCAGCGCGCACGGACGGATGCTGGTCGGCGACCGGTCCAGCGGCTGAGGGCTCGACGCTGCGCGCATCCGGGCGCGGCCCTGCGGGCCGCGGCCGGTCCGGATCGCCGGTACGGGCGCCGCACGCCGCGGCGCCTGCAGCTTCAGCGGTAGGACGCGAACACGCGCGCGCGGCCGCTGCGATCGACGACCAGCACCTCGTACGGGTCGCGCTGGGCGCCGGCCTCCATGCCCGGCGAGCCGACCGGCATGCCGGGCACCGCGAGGCCGATCGCATCCGGCGCCAGCGCCAGCAGCCGCTTGAGGTCGGCGGCCGGCACGTGGCCTTCGACCGCGTAGCCGGCGACCACCGCGGTGTGGCAGCTGGCGTAGCGGTCCGCCAGCCC
>CAZKCJ010000145.1:0-7455 GCA_964550885.1 uncultured Rubrivivax sp.
CTGGTGCTGCCGAACATCGACGCGGCGAACATCGCCTACAACCTGCTGAAGACCGCCGCCGGCGGCGGCATCGCGATCGGACCGGTGTTGCTCGGCGCGGCCAAGCCGGTGCACATCCTGACCCCGTCGGCGACGGTGCGCCGGATCGTCAACATGACCGCACTGACGGTCGCCGACGCCAACGTCGACGCCTGACCTGCCCGCCGCCAGCGCGCTGCCCGCCGCGGCCGGCCATGCCTGCCCGGCGCAGGCGAGCCGACGCCGGGCGGCCCCCCAGGTGCCGGGGTTGGGTGCGCCGCAGCGGGGAGGGGGAGGAGTCCAGCCCGGCACCGCCCGCTTGGCTGCGGCACCGCGCCGGCCACGCCGCGCGGCCAGCCAAGCCGGCGCGGGGGCTTCAGATCGGTGCGGATCGACAACCGCTTCGAAGCCGGCCGAGCGACCCGTCAGCTTCCCGTCCGGGTTGTTGCAGGACGCAACGGGCGAATTAACAGACGCGGCTGACGCTGCTATCCAGCAAATGTGAGCACAGACTTATCAGACTGTATGGATGGCCGTACCGGGAACCCAGACTTGAGCTTGGACGCCCTTTCCGGTAGCATTGCGCCCTTCGATTTGAGGGTTACTACGAGCTTCGGCCAGCTTGTCATCGCCGGGGCAGTCGTTGTGGAAGTTGGCGCTCGCAATCTTGGCATCGGACGCTGCGGGGCTCGTTCAGCCGGTCGCAGCCGCGGTGCCGACGCCGGCGTCATGACCTGCACCCGCACAGCCGACCGGCTGTGCTTGGCGCTCCCGGCAACCCGTCGGGTCGCAGTACGGGTGGCGGCGATGCCAACAGGCGCGAGTGGTCACTCACTGGTGGACCGAGCGGGCCGCGCGCCGCGCCGGCTGGTCCGACGAGTGGCGGGCGGTCGGCAGCCGCCGGTTGCCGCAGGCCGGGCTTGGCCACCGCGGTGTCGGGTCGGCGGCACGCTACGCGGCGAAGCGCCGGCAGCTATCAGTGGCCTGAATTTGTCGTGAATCTTGGAGTCAAGGCGTGACCATGCAGCTGCAAACCGTTCGACCCAACATCGTGCAGGCGATCCGCGCGTACCGTGCGGAGGATCTGATGAGCGCGGCCGAAGGCGCGAACCAGCACTTCCTGTACGCCGACCTCGCCGGCGCGCAGAACAAGCAGGAGGTGCTCGAGCGCATCGCCGCGGCCTTCCTGTTCCCGCCGCAGTTCGGCAAGAACCTGGACACGCTGTACGACTGCATGACCAACCTGGCGCTGAAGGCGGGGACGCAGAACGGTTTCGTCGTCGTGCTCGAACAGCTGCCCGACCACGCGCGCTTCGATCGCGAGGCGCGCGAGCAGCTGCTGGACGTGTTCCGCGAAGCGGCCGAGTTCTGGGCCGAGCGGCGCACGCCCTTCAGGTGCTTCTATTCGTTCTCCGTCGCGCGTGGCCTGGAGGCCGCGCCGGGTGATCGGGCAGAGACGGCCCCGGCCGCCGCACCGAAGCCGCCGCCGAAGGTGCAGGTGTCGAAGAACGGGTTCAACCCGAACTTCGGCGTCAACATGCCGCTGATGAGCAGCGCGTTCGACACCGCGATGTGGCTGAGCGCCGCTTGATCGAAGCCTGAGCTTGGCGCCGGCGCTCAGCGCGCCGCGCCCACCCGGCCCAGTTCGCGGGCCAGGCCGACGTACTCGGCCACCGGCACCTCCTCGGCGCGGCGTTGCAGGTCGAAGCCGGGTTGCGCGCCGCGCACCTGCAGCCAGCGCCCGAGCGTGTGGCGCAGCAGCTTGCGCCGCTGCGAAAAGGCCACCGTCACCAGCTCGCCCAGCAGCGCCGCATCCAGCGGCGCGACCGGCAGCGGCCGCATCGAGATCACCGCCGAGTCGACCTGCGGCGCCGGCACGAAGGCGCCCGGCGGCACCGGCAGCTCCAGCTCGATCGCATAGCGCCACTGCAGCATCACCGACAGGCGCCCGTAGCTGCGGCTGCCGGCGGGTGCGGCGATCCGCTGCGCGACCTCCTTCTGCAGCATCAGGTGCTGGTCGACGACCACGTCGGCAGCGCCGAGCAGGTGGAACAGGATCGGCGTGGAGATGTTGTAGGGCAGGTTGCCGACCACGCGCAGCGATGCGCGCAGCTCCTGCGCGAGCGCGTGGAAGTCGAGGTCGAGCACGTCGGCCTCGATCACCCTCAGGCCGGGGGCAGCGCGCGCGCGCAGCCGAGCCGCCAGGTCGCGGTCGAGCTCGATCACGGTGAGCGCAGCGCAGCGCCGCAGCAGCGGCGCGGTGAGCGCGCCGCGCCCGGGGCCGATCTCGACCAGCGCCTCGCCGGGCCGCGGGTCGACCAGCGCGACGATGCGGTCGATCACCGCCGGGTCGCTCAGGAAGTGCTGACCGAAGCGCTTGCGCGCGACCAGGGCCATCGCTGCGCGCTCGCCGCCGGCGCCGCCTACGGCGGATCGCGCAGTTCGATGTAGGCCCGCGCGCGCAGCTCCCGGATCCACTCGAGGTAGGCCTGCTCGAACTTGCGCTCGCGCAGCGCGTTGCGCGCCTGCTCGCGCACCTGCTTGGCGTCCAGCGTGACCTCGCGCCGATCGACCACCTGGATCAGGTGCACGCCGAAGCGCGACACCACCGGCGCCGACACGCCGCCGATCGGCAGCCGGTTCATCGCCTCCTCGAACTCGGGCACCAGCGTGCCGGGCATCACCCAGCCGAGATCGCCGCCCTGCGCCGCGCTCGCGTCCTGCGAGTACTCGCGCGCCAGCGCCTCGAAGCTGGCGCCGCGCTCGATCTGCGCGCGCAGTGCCGCCGCCTGGTGTTCGGCCATCTCCAGGCTGACCTGCGCCGACGGCCGCAGCAGGATGTGCCGCACCAGCGTCTGCGCGACCCGCATGCTGTTCGCGTCCTGCCGGTCGACCAGCTTCAGCACGTGAAAGCCCGCGCCGCTGCGCAGCAGCGTCGGCGACACCTGGCCGGGCTGCAGCCCGCGGACCTGCGCGACGAAGGCGTCGGGCAGGCGCGACGCCGCGCGCATCCCGAGCACGCCGCCGCTCGCCCGGGTGGCGGCGTCGTCGGACATCTCGCGCGCGACCAGTGCGAAGTCCTCGCCGCGCTGCACCCGCGCCAGCGCCTGCTCGGCGCGCTCGCGCCGGCGCGCGACCTCTTCGTCGTCAGCGCCTTCGGGCACCGTCACCAGGATCTGCGCGATGTTCAGCTCGCGCTCGCGGTCCATGGTCGCGTTGCGCTTGGCGAGGAACTCGTCGATCTCGGCGTCCTGCACCCGGATGCGCTGCCCGACCTCGCGCTCGCGCACCCGCTCGGCGACGATCTGGTCGCGCAGGTTCGCGCGAAAGCGCGCGTAGTCGATGCCCTCGGCGGCGAGCCGCTGCTGCAGCTGGGCCACGCTCAGCTGGTTCGACGCGGCCACCGACTGCACCGCGCGCTGCAGCTCCGCGTCGTCGACCTTGATACCGGTCTCGCGCGCATAGGTGCTGATCACGCGCTCGTTGATCAGCGCGTCCAGCGCCTCCCGGCGCAGCTGCTCGGTGGCCGGCGGCCGGGTGCCGCGCTGCGCGCTGGCGGCGCGCATCATCGCCACCCGCTGGTCGAGCTCGGCGGCAGTCACCAGGTCGCTGTTGACCACGGCGACGATGAAGTCGCCGTGGTAGTCGGCACTGCGCGCGGGCACCGGCGGCGTGCCGGCGCGCGGCTGCGGCTGGGCCACCGCGGCCACGGCCGCGAGCAGCAGGGCCACGGCGACGCGCACCGCGAGCGAGAGCGGGTGGGCCATGTCAGTCGAAGTAGGCCGATGCCGGCACGGTGCCGCGCCCCTCGCGCAGCGGCCGGTAGCCGGGGATATTGTCCCTCAGGATCCCCAACGCACTGCTCCCGACCCGCGACAGCCCGTTGAGCTCCACCTGGAACACCACCTGGGTGTTGGCCTGGCTCAAGCCGGTCGACCAGCGGCTGACCGCCAGCCGCGCGATCCAGCAGCCGGCCTCGAACTCCAGGCCGACGATCGAGTCGGTCACGCGGTGGTCGTTGTTGCTGTAGTTGACCCGCCCGACCGTGTACCAGGCGCTGCTGCACGACGCGTTGGCGTCGGGCGCCGGCCGCCGGCCGTCGGGCTCGTACAGCGGCCACTGCCACGACAGCTCGTACTGCGAGGTCACGTCGCGCGCGTAGCGGTAGGTCAGGTTCAGCGTGCGAAAGGGCCGCGGCGCGTACTGCAGGCCGACGATCGCGCGCTCGAAGTCGTTGCCGTTCGGGCTCCAGCGCAGCGCCGCCTCGAGGTTCAGCGGCTGCAGCACGCTGGTCGCACCGCGCAGCAGCACGTCCGAGTAGCCGCGCTGCTCGGTCAGGCCCGACTCGGTGATCTGCTGGTCGCGGAACAGGTAGCGCTGGACGATGCCCAGCTGCAGCAGCTCGACGCCGGAGCCGGCGTCGAGCAGCCGGGTGGTCAGGCCGGCGGTCAGCGCGTTGCTGTCCGACACCCGGTCGACGCCGCTGAACGCGTTCTCCGAGAAGATGCTCGCGAAGCTGAAGTCCTTGATCGCCGAGTCGAAGTTGGGCAGCTGCGCCTGCGCGACGTAGGGCGTGTACACGTACAGCAGCCGCGGCTCCAGGGTCTGCTGCAGCGCGCGGCCGAACAGCTCGGTCGAGCGCTCGAACGCCGCGCCGCCGCCGAGGCTGGCGGTCGGGATCACCCGCGACGCAGTGTTGCGGCCGTCGGCCATCGGCTCGTCCGTGTGGTACGCGGCGGCGTTGAACAGCAGGCTGGGGGTGAGCCACCAGCCGGCCTCGCGCCAGGGCCGGCTGAGCCGGCCCAGCGCGTGCAGCCGCAGGCCGTCGCTGGGCGGCGCCAGCGGCGGCAGGTAGCCCGGCGAGCTCGGCAGCTGGAAACGGTTGGCCTCGGCCTCGAAGTCCGCCCGCAGCCCCGCCGGCAGTTCGCCCAGGCCCTGCACCCCCAGCTGCAGGCTGCGGTCGAACGGCGCCTGCATCGTGTTCGGCGCCTGCAGCAGCTGCCAGCGCTGGGTGCGCAGGTACAGCTGCCCGCGCGCCGCGGGCGCCTCGAAATCGCGCTCGACCTGCGCGACCAGCGGCAGCAGCCGCGGCGTCAGCGCGCGGTGCCGGCGCGGGAAGTCGTTCCACCACTCGTCGTCGGACACGCGCTCGACGGCGAAGCCGTAGCGCAGGTCGGCCGGCAGCCGGCCCTGGTGCTCCCAGGTGGTCCACCAGCGCGTGCGCTCGGCGACGCGGTCGTTCGGCAGCAGGTCCAGCGTGCCGGTGCCGGCGAAGCTCGGCTCCAGGTAGCGCAGCTCGGCGCCGAGCGCGAAGCCGCGCCGGGTCGAGATCGACGGCGTCAGCGTCGCATCGCGGTTGGGGGCGATGTTCCAGTAGTACGGCACCGCCAGCTCGACGCCGCTGCCGGTGGTCAGCTGCATCGTCGGCGCCAGCCAGCCCGACTTGCGCCGGTCGTCCAGCGGGAAGCTCATCGACGGCAGGCGCAGCACCGTGGTGCCGAACAGCTGCAGCCGTGCGTCTTCGGCGACGCCCACACCGGCGTCGAAGTCCAGGTGCAGCTCCTCGGCCGAGATCAGCCAGTCGGGCGTCTGGCCACCGTCGCGGGTGCAGGTGCTGTAGTCGGCGCGCGTGGCGCGCGCGCGATCCTGGCCGAGAAAGTCGATGCGCTCGGCGCTGCCGGCGCCGCCGGTTGCCGCCAGCTCGTAGCGCGGCGCCAGCGCGAAGCCCTCGAGCCGCTGCAGTTGCAGCTGCAGCTGCGGCGTGTGCACGACCGTGCCCTGGAAGCTGATCCGCACCCGGCCTTCGGCGAAGGCCCGGTCCTCGGCCTGGTCGAAGCGCAGCTGGTCGGCGCGGATCACGATGCCGGCGTGGCGCAGCTCGGTTGCGCCGGTGGCGGCGACCTCCGCCTGCAGCTGCCCGGCGAGCTGGTCGGCGCGCAGGTACACCGGCGCCAGCGCGGCGAGCAGCAGCGCCAGCGGCGACCGCGCGCACCACCCGCTGCTGCGCCGCGCCGGTTGCCGGCGCGAGCGGCGCGTCGTCCAGGCGGGCGGGGGAGCGGGGCAGGGCACGGGCAGCGGCTGGGGTGCGGGCCCGGCGGCGCTGCATCGTCGGGCCGGTCCGTAAAATTCATTATCCAACGAGCGTTTGCACGCGCCCCGCAGCTTACATGTCGCCTCACCCAACGCCGGCTGCGCTCGCGTGGCCGGATCCGGCGCGCCGCGCCGCCTTCGAGGCCTGGCTGGGCAGCGTTGCCGACGCGCACGCGCTGCTGCCGGCGACGCTCGCACCGGCCTCGGCCGACGCCAGCTTTCGCCGCTACCTGCGCGTCGCCACCGCCGCCGGCGGCAGCTGCATCGTGATGGACGCGCCGCCGCCGCAGGAGGACGTGCGGCCCTTCGTGCAGGTGGCCGGGCTGATCCGCGCGGCGGGCCTGAACGCACCGCAGGTGCTCGCCGCCGATGCCGCGCAGGGCTTCCTGCTGCTGAGCGACCTCGGGCAGCAGGGCTACCTGGCCGCGCTGCAGCAGGCCGACGCCGCGCGCGCCGACGCGCTGATGCGCGACGCGATCGCCGCGCTGCTGCGTTGGCAGACCGCGATCCCTGCCGAGCGTCTGCCGCCCTACGACGAGGCGCTGCTCGCGCGCGAGCTGGCGCTGTTCCCCGAGTGGTGCGTGCAGCGCGAGTTCGGCCAGCAGTGGAGCGCCGCGCAGACCTCCGCCTGGCAGCGCGTCTGCCGCCTGCTGATCGACAGCGCGCTCGCGCAGCCCACGGTCGCGGTGCACCGCGACTGGATGCCGCGCAACCTGATGGTCGCCGAGCCCAACCCCGGCATCCTCGACTTCCAGGACGCGGTGCGCGGCCCGCTCAGCTACGACCTGGCCTCGCTGCTGCGCGACGCCTTCATCAGCTGGGACGAGGAGCGCGAGCTCGACTGGGCGGTGCGCTGGTGGAGCGATGCCCGCCACGCCGGCGTGCCGCTGGGCGAGGCGATGGCCGCCGACTTCGGCGAGTTCTGGCGCGCGCTCGAGTGGATGGGGCTGCAGCGCCACCTGAAGGTGCTGGGCATCTTCTGCCGGCTCAAGCATCGCGACGGCAAGCCGGCCTACGCCGCCGACCTGCCGCGCTTCTTCGCGTACGCGACGCGGGTCGCGCGGCGCTACGCGCCGCTCGCGCCGCTGCTGGCGCTGCTCGAGCCGCTGAGCGGCTTCGAGCCGGTCGCCGCGTTCTCGATGCGCTGACGCGGCACCGCCGCGCAGATCCCCACGCAGACCTGCCGCGAGCTGCGCGCGTTGGCGCGCGGGTGGCTCGACCGCAGTGCGGCTCGGCCGCGACCAGCGCCCAGGAGCCGCGAGCCGCGACCAGCGGCAGCATCAGTACCAGCGGCAGCAGCAGCGTCAGCCTACTTCCGGCAGTTGGACGCGCCCGAGTGGGCCGTGA
>CAZKCJ010000146.1:0-2205 GCA_964550885.1 uncultured Rubrivivax sp.
GCCAAGCGCCGCCGCGCCGCTGGCCCCGCGGCCCTACGGCGCGGCGCGCGCCAGCAGCATCGCGTCGCCGTAGCTGAAGAAGCGGTAGCGCGCCTGCACCGCGTGCGCATACAGCGCGCGCACGCGCGCGTAGCCGGCAAACGCGCTGACCAGCATCAGCAGCGTGCTGCGCGGCAGGTGGAAGTTGGTGACCAGCAGGTCGGCGACCTGGAAGCGAAAGCCGGGCGTGATGAACAGCGTGGTCTCGGCCGCGCCGGCGCACAGCCCGCCTTCGGCCTGCGCTGCCGCCTCCAGCGCGCGCAGCACCGTGGTGCCGACCGCGACCACCCGGCCGCCGCGCGCGCGCGCGGCCTGCACCGCAGCCACGGTGCCGGCCGGGATCTCGAACCACTCGGCGTGCATGCGGTGCGCGCTCAGGTCTTCGCTGCGCACCGGCTGGAAGGTGCCGGCGCCCACGTGCAGGGTCAGCGTGCAGCGCTCGACGCCTGCGGCCTGCAGCGCCTGCAGCAGCGCGGCGTCGAAGTGCAGCGACGCGGTCGGCGCGGCCACCGCGCCCGGCCGCCGCGCCAGCACAGACTGGTAGCGCGCCTCGTCGGCCGGCGTGTCGGCGCGCGCGATGTATGGCGGCAGCGGCACATGGCCGTGGCGATCGAGCAGCGCGAGCGGCTCGTCGCTCAGGCGCAGCCTGAACAGCGCGTCGTCGGGGCCGGCGCGGCCCAGCACCTCGGCGTCGAAGCCATCGGCGAAGCGCAGCCTGCTGCCGGCGCGCGGCGCCTTGCTCGCGCGCAGGTGCGCGAGCACCTCGTGGCCGGGCAGCACGCGCTCGACCAGCGCCTCGACCGCGCCGCCGCTGGCCTTGCGCCCGAGCAGCCGCGCCTTGAGCACGCGGGTGTCGTTGAACACCAGCAGGTCGCCGGCGCGCAGCAGCGCCGGCAGCTCGCCGATGCCGCGGTCCACCGGCGCCGCGCCGGTGCCGTCGAGCAGGCGCGCGCTGCTGCGCTCGGGCGGCGGCTGCTGCGCGATCAGCTCGGGCGGCAGCGCGTAGTCGAAGTCGGCGAGGCGGTAGCGGCGGTCGGGCATCGGCGGTGGGTTCGAGCGATCGAAGGGGCAGCTTGAAGCGGCGGGCGGCGGTGTCGGCAGGCTTCGGGTGGGTCGCGAGCGCCTTGCAGTGCCCGCACGAATCGTGCGGCCCGCTGCCTGCGCGAGCAGCTGCAGCGGCCTTCGGGCCGCCCGGCGTCTGCCCGGCAGCGCTGCGCGGCCGCAGCGGCGCCGCGTCCGGCCGCGGCGATGCGGCACAGTAGAGTAACCGCGGCGGGTGCCGGCGTTGTGCCGCCGCCCGCGCGCGCCGGCGTCGCGGCCGATGCCGCCGTCCGCATGCCAGAAACTTCAGCCCCTCCCGCCCGCAGCACCGCCAGCAGCGGTGGCGCGCGCACGCCGTCGGCGCCGCAGCGCGCGCTGCAGCGGCTCGGGCTGGTCGAGGACATCGACCTCGCGCTGCACCTGCCGCTGCGCTACGAGGACGAGACCCGCGTCACGCCGATCGCCGCACTGCACGACGGCCAGAGCGCGCAGGTCGAAGGCGTGGTGCGCAGCGCGCAGGTCGAGACCCGGCCGCGCCGCCAGCTGGTGCTGCGGCTGCGCGACGCCGGCGGCGAACTGGTGCTGCGCTTCCTGCACTTCTATCCGTCGCAGATCAAGAACTGGGCCGTCGGCACCCGGCTGCGGGTGCGCGGCGAGCTGCGCCATGGCTTTTTCGGGCCCGAGATGGTGCACCCGGTGGTGCGCGTGGTGGAGCCGGGTGCGCCGCTGCCGCAGACGCTGACGCCGGTCTATCCGGCCAGCGCGCAGCTGCCGCAGGCCTACCTGCGCCGGGCGATCGCCGCGGCGATGCAGCGCGCGCCGCTGCACGAGGTGCTGCCGGCCGAGGCGCTGCCGCCGGGGCTGCCGCCGCTGCGCGACGCGCTGCGGCTGCTGCACCAGCCGCCGCCGCAGGTGCCGCTGGCGGCGCTGCACGACCACAGCCACCCCGCCTGGCAGCGGCTGAAGTTCGAGGAGCTGCTGGCGCAGCAGCTGTCGCAGCAGCAGGCGCGGCGCGAGCGCGAATCGCTGCGCGCGCCGGCACTGGCGCCGCGCACCGGCGCGCTCGCCGACCGGCTGCGCGCGGCGCTGCCCTTTGCGCTGACCGCGGCGCAGCAGCGCGTCGTC
>CAZKCJ010000146.1:2215-7401 GCA_964550885.1 uncultured Rubrivivax sp.
GATGTCGGCTCGGGCAAGACGGTGGTCGCGGCGCTGGCCGCGGCGCGTGCGATCGACGCCGGCTGGCAATGCGCGCTGATGGCGCCGACCGAGCTGCTGGCCGAGCAGCACTTTCGCAAGCTGCTGGCCTGGCTGGAGCCGCTGGGCGTGACGACCGCGTGGCTCAGCGGCAGCCGCCGCGGCAAGCTGCGCACCGAGATGATGGCGCGCGTGGCCGACGGCCGCGCGGCGCTGGTGGTGGGCACGCAGGCGGTGATCCAGCACGACGTGCGCTTCCACCGGCTCGGCCTGGCGATCGTCGACGAGCAGCACCGCTTCGGCGTCGCGCAGCGGCTGGCGCTGCGCCACAAGCTGCGCGATCAAGATCTGGAGCCGCACCTGCTGATGATGTCGGCCACGCCGATCCCGCGCACGCTGGCGATGAGCTACTTCGCCGACCTGAGCGTGAGCACGATCGACGAGCTGCCGCCCGGGCGCACGCCGGTGCTGACCAAGCTGTTCGACATCGGCCGGCGCGCGCAGGTGGTCGAGCGCGTGCGCGACGAGATCGGGCGCGGCCGGCAGGTGTACTGGGTGTGCCCGCTGGTGCAGGAGTCGGAGGCGCTGGACCTGCGCAACGCGACCGCGACCCACGCCGAGCTGGGCGCGGCGCTGCCCGGGCATGAGGTCGGCCTGCTGCACGGGCGCATGCCGGCGGCGGACAAGGCCGCGGTGATGGCGAAGTTCAGCGGCGGCAGCCTGCCGCTGCTGGTGACGACCACCGTGATCGAGGTCGGCGTCGATGTGCCCAACGCGTCGCTGATGGTGGTCGAGCACGCCGAGCGCTTCGGCCTGGCGCAGCTGCACCAGCTGCGCGGCCGCGTCGGCCGCGGCGCGCAGGCCAGCGTGTGCGTGCTGCTGTACGGCGGCCCGCTGTCCGACACCGGCAAGGCGCGGCTGCGCGCGTTGGCCGAGACCCACGACGGCTTCGAGATCGCGCGCCGCGACCTGGAGATCCGCGGCCCGGGCGAGTTCCTCGGCGCGCGCCAGAGCGGCGACGCGCTGCTGCGCTTCGCCGACCTCGACGACGATGCGCCGCTGCTGCAGCACGCGCGCCGCGTCGCGCCGCTGCTGCTCGCCGAGCACCCGGACGCGGCGCGCGCGCACGTGCAGCGCTGGCTGGGCGCGAGCGCCGAGTACCTGAAGGCGTAGCGGCCGCGCGCGCGGCCCGCGCCGCGGGCGCAACCCGCGGTGCTGACCCACAATCGCCGCCATGACGCTGACCGAGCTGCGCTACATCGTCGCGGTGGCCCGCGAGAAGCACTTCGGCCATGCGGCCGAGGCCTGCTTCGTGTCGCAGCCGACGCTGAGCATCGCGATCAAGAAGCTCGAGGACGAGCTCGAAGTCAAGATCTTCGAGCGCGGCGGCAGCGAAGTCACGGTCACGCCGCTGGGCGAGGCGATCGTGCGCCAGGCGCAGGCGGTGATCGAGCAGGCGGCGGCGATCAAGGAGATCGCCAAGCGCGGCAAGGACCCGGTGGCCGGGCCCTTGCGGCTGGGCATCATCTATACGATCGGCCCGTATCTGCTGCCCGAGCTGGTGCGCCAGGTGATCGAGCGCACGCCGCAGATGCCGCTGATGCTGCAGGAGAACTTCACCGTCAAGCTGCTCGAGATGCTGCGCGCCGGCGAGCTGGACTGCGCGATCCTGGCCGAGCCCTTCCCCGACGCGGGGCTGGCGATCGCACCGCTGTACGACGAGCCGTTCATGGCGGCGGTGCCCAAGGACCACCCGCTGGCCCGGCGCCGCAGCGTCAGCGCCGAGGAGCTGAAGCAGCAGACGATGCTGCTGCTGGGCACCGGCCACTGCTTCCGCGACCAGGTGCTCGAGGTCTGCCCCGAGTTCGCGCGCTTCGCCACCGACGCCGAAGGCATCCGCAAGAGCTTCGAGGGCAGCTCGCTCGAGACGATCAAGCACATGGTCGCCTCCGGCATGGGCGTGACCGTGGTGCCGCGGCTGAGCGTCGACGCGCTGGCGCAGCCGCACGTGCGCTACATCCCGTTCACGCCGCCGGCGCCGTCGCGCCGGGTGGTGCTCGCCTGGCGGCGCAGCTACACCCGCTACGAGGCGATCGCCGCGCTGCGCAACGCGGTCTACGCGTGCAAGCTCGACGGCGTGACGCGGCTGTCGGACTGAGCCGCGGCGCGGCGACCGCGCGCGGATAATGCGCGCCCTGCACTTCCCGCACCCGCCCCGAGCGCGCCGGGTGCGCCCCGAACCCCGATGAACGACACCGCCTCGCGCATCGCGCACGAGGTGCGGCGGCGCCGCACCTTCGCGATCATCAGCCACCCCGACGCCGGCAAGACCACGCTGACCGAGAAGCTGCTGCTGTACTCGGGTGCAATCCAGATCGCCGGTTCGGTGAAGGCGCGCAAGGCCAGCCGCCACGCGACCAGCGACTGGATGGAAATCGAGAAGCAGCGCGGCATCTCGGTGGCCTCCAGCGTGATGCAGATGGAGTACCGCGACTGCGTGATCAACCTGCTCGACACGCCCGGCCACCAGGATTTCAGCGAAGACACCTACCGCGTGCTGACCGCGGTGGACGCGGCGCTGATGGTCATCGACGCGGCCAACGGCGTCGAGCCGCAGACGCGCCGGCTGCTGCAGGTGTGCCGCGCGCGGAACACGCCGATCCTGACCTTCGTGAACAAGCTAGACCGCGAGGTCAAGCCGCCGCTGGACCTGTTCGACGAGATCGAGGCCGAGCTCGGCATGAGCGTGGTGCCCTTCACCTGGCCGGTGGGCATGGGCAAGCTGTTCGGCGGCGTGCTCGATTTGCGGCGCGACCAGATGCGCGTGTTCACCCCCGGCGAAGACCGGCTGAAGGACAGCGACGAGATCGTCGACGGCATCGCCAACCCGGCGCTGCGCGCGCGCTTCGGCGCCGCCTGGGAGCAGGCGGCCGGCGAAGTGGAGCTGCTGCACGGCGCCGCGCCCGGCTTCGACGAGGCCGCCTTCCTGGCCGGGCGCTGCACGCCGATGTTCTTCGGCTCGGCGATCAACAACTTCGGCGTGCAGGAGGTGCTGGACGCGCTGGTGGAGCTGGCGCCGCCGCCGGGGCCGAAGGCCGCGCTGCAGCGCACGGTGATGCCCACCGAGCCCAGGTTCAGCGGCGTCGTCTTCAAGATCCAGGCCAACATGGACCCGTCGCACCGCGATCGCATCGCCTTCGTGCGCGTGGCCAGCGGCCACTTCGAGCGCGGCATGCGGCTGAAGGTCGCGCGCAGCGGCAAGGAGCTGCGGCCGAACTCGGTGGTGAGCTTTCTGAGCCAACGGCGCGAGCTGCTCGACGAGGCCTTCGCCGGCGACATCATCGGCATCCCGAACCATGGCGTGCTGCAGCTGGCCGACACGCTGACCGAAGGCGAGGCGCTGCAGTTCACCGGGCTGCCGTTCTTCGCGCCGGAGATGTTCCGCTCGGTCGAGGTCGCCGACCCGCTGCGCAGCAAGCAGCTGCGCGCGGGCCTGACGCAGCTGGGCGAAGAAGGCGCGATCCAGGTCTTCCGCCCGGTGGCCGGCAGCATGCTGCTGCTGGGCGCGGTGGGGCAGCTGCAGTTCGAAGTGGTCGCGCATCGGCTCGAACACGAATACGGCTGCAAGGCGCGCATCCTGCCGGCGCGCTACAACGTGGCGCGCTGGGTCAGCGCCGAGACCGGCGACGGCGCGGCCGCCGACGAGCGCGAACTGAAGCGCTTCATCGACCACAACGCGCACCGCGTCGCGCTCGACGCGGTCGACGCGCCCTGCGTGCTGCTGGAATACGCGGGCGAGCTGCGCGCGATGCAGGAGAACTGGCCGAAGATCAGTTTCCACGCGCTGCGCGAGCATGCCGGGCTGGTGTTCCAGAAGCAGCTCGACGGTTGACGACCAGGACTAGCGGTAATACGATACGTAGTACCGTTCTTTGGAGCCGCCCGATGACCGTGACCGTCAAGCTCGACGTCTTGCTCGAAGAACGCCTGCGCCAGCGGGCGGCCAGCAGCGGGCGCAGCACCAGCGAGGTCATCCGCGCGGCGCTGCAGGCCTACCTGGACCAGCCCGAGCGCGGAACTGCGCGATCGGCCTTCGAACTGGGTGCCGACCTTTTCGGCCGCCATCCGGGTCCGGCCGATCTGGCGCAGGGCCGCAAGCGCGCCCTTGTCGAAGCCTTCGGCGAGCGCCATGCCGGTCGCGGCGCGTGAGCCTTCGGCGCGCTGGTTGGCGCACGCCGGGCCGGTGTTGATCGACAGCGGGCCGCTGATCGCGTTGTTCAACGGCGGCGACCGCTGGCACGCGCCGGTGCGCGGCTGGCTGCAGGCCAATCCGGCAGCGACCTTGATCAGCACCTGGTGCGTGGCCACCGAGGTCTGCGCGCTGCTGGCGCGGCGCGTCCACAACGACGCGGCGCTGGACTTCCTGCGCTGGGTGCAGCGCGGTGCGTTGGGCCTGGACCACGCGGTCGAAGGCAGCCTGACCGAAGTGCTGCGCATCAGCGAACGCTTCGCGAGCCTGCCCTTCGACCTGGCCGATGCGTCGATCGCCGAAGCCGCGGCGCGGCTGAAGCTGCGCCATGTGCTGTCGCTCGATGCCGACTTCGACGTCTACCGCGACCGCAGCGGGCGGCCGCTGGTCAACCTGCTGAAGTGAGGCGCTCGCATCGGTCGGTTTCCGATCCGTTGCGGCCGTTCATCGTTTCACCACTTGCAGCCGTTCCTACGCGACAACGTGGCGCACGGGGCCGCCGACGGGGTGGCCAACTCCGTTCAGCCAAATTCTTATTCACTCCGTTGGCCACCCCGCCGTCGTCCCGGGCGGTGGTACGCCGAGACCGCTGTTCGCGCGCTGCTCGACGCAGTGGGGGTTTGCCGAAGAAGCGCGCTGGCGGTGCCGGCAAAGCCGACGAGGGGGTGGCCGGCGGAGTGAATAAGAATTTGGCTGAACGCAGCCGGCCACCCCCTCGGCGGCTTTGCCTCAACGGCCTCGAAACGCAACGAAGAAGAGAAGACGTTCCGAGAGACAGGACAGGGCCGGCAACGACCGCCGCGCGTTGATGTTTCGACGGGTCGCGCGCGCCGCGGGTCGAGCAACACATGACGTCGCAGCCGATTCAACCTAAGAACCGCAGTTGCGCTCGGCCCTTCGGGCTGCGAGCGAGATTGGG
>CAZKCJ010000147.1:0-6261 GCA_964550885.1 uncultured Rubrivivax sp.
CGAGCAGGATGCCGTCGGTCATCAGCTTGATCGACGCGCCCGGCTGCAGCCGGTCCTGGAAGCGAACCTTGAAGCCGACGACCTCGCCCAGCGGCGTGGCCAGCTCCTGCGCGATCCGCCGCGCGACCGAACTGGCGGCGATGCGCCGCGGCTGGGTGTGGCCGATCAGCCGGCCGCCGGCAGCGCGGCCGAGCGCGAGCGCGATCTTCGGCAGCTGCGTGGTCTTGCCCGAGCCGGTCTCGCCGCAGACGATCACGACCTGGTGCCGCTGCAGCACCTGCGCGATCTCGTCGCGCCGGGCGCTGATCGGCAGCGATTCGGGGAAGGTGATGCGCAGCGCGGGGGGCGTGGCGGGGGCCGGGCTCACGAGGGGCGGATTATCGGCAGCGCGGCGCCGCCCGGTCGGCGCCGCGCTCGCGGCGCTCCCTGCATCCGCCCGTCGTCACGCCGGCCGCACGCGCGGGCGACGCGGCAGATCGCTGCGGCACAATCGTTCGCGTGGACATCGTGTTCCCGCACACCTTCGTGCCGTGGTTCCGGGCGGTGGCCCCGTACATGCACGCGTACCACGGCAAGACCTTCGTGGTCGCGATGGCCGGCGAGCTGATCGCCGCCGGCAAGCTCGACGCCTTCGTGCAGGACCTGGCGATCCTGCACGCGATCGGCATCAAGCTGGTGCTGGTGCACGGCTTCAGGCCGCAGGTCAACGAGCAGTTGGCGGCCAAGGGCCACGTGTCGCGCTTCAGCCACGGGTTGCGGATCACCGACGCGGTCGCGCTCGACGCCGCGCAGGAGGCCGCCGGCCAGCTGCGCTTCGAGATCGAGGCGGCGTTCTCGCAGGGGCTGCCGAACACGCCGATGGCCAACGCGACGGTGCGGCTGGTATCGGGCAACTTCCTGACCGCGCGGCCGGTGGGCATCGTCGACGGCGTCGACTTCCGGCACAGCGGGCTGGTGCGGCGGGTGGATGCCGCCGGCATCCGCGGCGCGATCGACAACGGCGCGCTGGTGCTGCTCAGCCCCTTCGGCTTCTCGCCCACCGGCGAGGCCTTCAACCTGACGATGGAGGACGTGGCGACCTGCACCGCGATCGCGCTGCGCGCCGACAAGCTGCTGTTCCTGACCGAGGTGCCCGGAATCCACGAGGACCCGGGCGACCCGGCCAGTCCGATCGACACCGAACTGACCCTGGACTGCGCGAAGAAACTGCTGGCTGCGCTGCCGTCGCCGGCGCAGCCGTCGAACGCGAGCTTTTACCTGCAGCACTGCGTGCGCGCCTGCGAAGGCGGGGTTTCGCGCTCGCACATCCTGCCGTTCGCGACCGACGGTGCGCTGCTGCTCGAGGTATTCACCCACGACGGCATCGGCTCGATGGTGGTCGACGAGAAACTCGAAAGCCTGCGCGAGGCCACGGCCGACGATATCGGCGGGATCCTGCAGCTGATCGAGCCCTTCGAACGTGACGGCACGATGGTCCGCCGCGAGCGCCACGAGCTCGAGCGCGACATCGGCTGCTACACCGTGATCGAGCACGACGGCATCATTTTCGGCTGCGCCGCGCTGTATCCGTACCCGCAGGAGCGCACCGGTGAAATGGCGGCGCTGACGGTGGCCACGCGGCTGCAGGGCCAGGGCGAAGGCGAACGGATCCTCAAGCGGATCGAGCAGCGCGCGCGCGCGCAGGGGCTGGACAGTATCTTCGTGCTGACCACGCGGACGATGCACTGGTTTCTGAAGCGCGGTTTCGTGCAGGTCACCACCGACCAACTGCCGCAGGCCCGGCAGCGCAAGTACGACTGGGACCGGCGCTCGCAGGTGCTGGTCAAGCGGCTGGGCTGAAGGGCCGCGCAACCCGGAGTTTCCCGATGACCCGCATCGTGCATTGCCGCCATCTGCACCAGGACGCCCCCGGCCTCGCCTTCGCGCCGTTCCCGGGCGAGCTCGGCCGGCGCATCTACGAGCAGATCAGCCAGGAGGCCTTCGAGCGCTGGAAGCAGCACCAGACGATGCTGGTCAACGAGAACCGCCTGAACCTGTCCGACGCCCGCACCCGCCAGTATCTGGCGGCGCAGATGGAGAAGTTCCTGTTCGGCGGCGAAGCCGAGCGGCCGGCGGGTTTCGTGCCGCCTGACCGTTAATACGCTGGCGCGGTCCGCGGCCAACCGCCGCGAACCGCCGTTGCATCCGGGTTGAAACCATCGCGGCGACTGCCCGGTTTGCGCTCGGCGCGCTCGCGACGGGTTTGACGGTGCTATATTTTCGGCACTCTTCAACTCGCAGGGGATCAGCGGATGAGCAGCGTGCGCGAACTACTGGAACAGAAGGCCGCGATCGAGCGGCAAATTGCCGAGGCGCAGCGCGCCGAACGCGCCGAAGCGGTCGCCAAGGTCCGGTCGCTGATGGCCGAGCATGGTTTGACGATGGCCGACCTGAACAGCCGCGCCAGCGGCGGCAAGAAGCGCAGCGGCGGCAAGGTCGCCGCCAAGTATCGCAATACCGCAACCGGGGAAGCCTGGTCCGGCCGCGGGCTGCAGCCCAAGTGGCTGCGGGCGGCGCTGGCCTCCGGCCGCAGGCTGCAGGATTTCGCCGTCTGATACCCGCCGTCGACGCCGGCGCCAGGGATGGCGGGGTGGCCATCGGCAACCGCGGCAGGCCCGGCTGAAGCACGGCGTCCGAGGCGCCCAAGAAACCATGATGCGCAGGCGGCGGCGACGGCGCACGGCGGTGCGCCACCGGGATTCGGCGTCGTGATCGCGTCGCTGCCGCCCGTGCCGCCCGCAGCGCCGCCCGAAGGCGACGCATGGCTGCGCTGGCTGCAGCGCTGCCTGCTCCTCGCAGTCGGCTACGGTGCGGTCGCGCTCGGCTGCCGCTGGGTCTGGCCCGATGGCCTGGCCTGGCTGCCGGCAGCAGTCGCGCTGGTGGCGCTGGCCCGCTTCGGGCTGCGCTGCTGGCCGGCAATCCCGGCGGCGGCGCTGCTGCTCGCGGCGGCCGCGCCCGCCAGCGCGCAAGCGCTGCTGCCCTGGGCCGCTGGCGACCTGGCCGGCGCGCTGCTCGGCGCCGCGCTGGTGCGGCGCGCCAACTGCTCCACCCGGCTCGTCGGCAGCGCCGACCTGCTGCCGGTGCTGGCGGCGATCGTGCTGGCGGTAGTCGGCGGCGCCGTCGGCCGCCTCGCCTGGACGCTCGCCGCCGGGCAGCCCACCAGCAGCGGTGCCGCCGCTGCCGCGCTCGCGCAACGCGCGCTCGGGCTGGCCCTGCTCGCGCCGGCCGGCTTCGCGCTGCAGCCGCGGGCGCTGTGCGCAGCCTTCGCCACGCGACGGCGGCGCAAGGTGAACGCGAGCCTGCTGGGCGCGTTCCTGGCGAGCATGGTCGCCCTGGCCTGGCTGCCGCCCGCGCAGCCGGCCGCGGGCGCAGCGCTGGCCGCACTCGCCGCCGGGCTGCTGGCCGCACTGGTTGCCAGCGCCGGCCTCACGGCGGGGGCAGCGGCGCTGCTGCCGGCCGCGCTGGGCCTGGCCTGGGCAGCCGGTGGCGACAGCGGCCTGTTCGCCGGGCAGCCGGTGGCCGCCGGCTGGTTTGGCGCGCTGCTGGGCGCGGTCCAGCTGCTGGCGCACGCGCTGCGCGGCGACGGCAGCGTCGACCACCGCTGGATCGACGCGCTCGCCGGGCTGGGGATCGGGGTCGCGCAGTGGCGGGTCGGCAGCGACCGCGGCCGCACCTCGGTGCGCTGGCGCGAGCTCGCCGCGCAGGACTCGGCCTCGTTCGCCGACTGGCTCGCTCGGGTGCACGCCGACGACCGGCCGGCGCTGCAGGTGGCGCTCGCGCGGCTGATCGACGGCAGCGACGCGCACGCGCTGCAGGCACTGCGGGTGCGCGCCGGTGACGGCTGGCGCTGGCTCGACCTGCAGTGGCTGGCCATCGAGCGCGGCCTGCTCGGGCGCGCGACCCGGCTGCTCGCCGCCGCTGCCGACGCGCGCGCGCGCCGCGACGCGCAGGATCGGCAGCACCTGTGGGCCAGCCTGTTCCAGAACGCGCAGGAAGGGCTGCTGATCACCGACGGACAGCTGCGCGTGCTCGACGCGAACCCGGCGTTCACGCAGATCCTGGGCAGCCCGCGCGAGGAGCTGCTGGGCACCGTGCCGGCGATCCTGGACACCGCGCCGGCCGATCCGCTGGCGCGCCAGCAGCGGCTGCTGATGCGCTCGGCGCTGCGCAGCGGCGCGCCCTGGCGCGGCGAGATCGTCGAGCCGCGCGGCGACGGCCAGCCCTGCACGCTGCAGACGACGATCTCGACGGTGGCGGCCGAGGACGGCAGCGTGCGCTACCACCTGGTGGTGGTCAGCGACGTGACCGAGCAGCGCCGCCAGCGCGACCAGCTGGAGCGGCAGGCGCACTGCGACGAGCTGACGCGGCTGCCCAACCGCAGCCGGCTGATGGAGCTGCTCGCGCAGTCGATGCGCGCGGCCGACCAGGACGGGCATCTGCTGGCGGTGTGCTACCTCGACCTGGACCGCTTCAAGCCGGTCAACGACCGCTTCGGTCACGCCGCCGGCGACCGCCTGCTGGTCGAGCTGGCCGGCCGGCTGCGCGGCGCGCTGCGCAGCACCGACTTCTGGTCCGACGCGGTCGGACGCATCGGCGGCGACGAGTTCGTGCTGCTGCTGCGCGCGGCGTCGACCGACGAGGTCGAGCGCGCGCTCGAGCGCCTGCTGCGCTTGGTCGCGCAGCCCTACGTGCTCGACGCCAGCGTCGACGCGGTGCAGGTCACCGCCAGCATCGGCGCGACCGTGTACCCCGAGGACCGCAGCGACGCCGACACCCTGCTGCGCCACGCCGACCACGCGATGTACGACGCGAAGCTGGCCGGGCGCAACGGCTACCAGCTGTTCGACCCCGAGAACCGCCGCCGTCACGAGGCGCAGGTGATGGCGGTCGGCCGCGCGCAGGAGGCGCTGGACAACGGCGAGTTCGTGCTGTACTACCAGCCCAAGGTCGACATGCGCCGCGGCGTCGTGCTCGGGCTGGAGGCGCTGCTGCGCTGGGACGACCCGCAGCGCGGGCTGATCGCGCCGGCGCAGTTCCTGCCGCAGATCGAGAACACCGGCCTGCTGGCGCGCATCGGCGACTGGGCGCTGGCGCAGGCGATCGAGCACCTGGCCGGCTGGCGGCGCGCGCAGCTGGCGCTGGCGGTGAGCGTCAACGTCGCCGCGCGCCACCTGCAGGAGCCGGACTTCGCGCTGCGGCTGGCCGAGCTGCTGGCGCGCCACGGCGACGACGCGCTCGCCGGCGCGGTCGAGCTCGAGGTCCTCGAGACCGCCGCCTACGTCGACATCGAGGCGACCTCGGCCAAGCTGGCGCAGTGCCGCACGCTGGGCGTGCGCATCGCGCTCGACGACTTCGGCACCGGCTACTCGACCCTGAGCTACCTGAAGCAGCTGCCGGTGGACGTGCTGAAGATCGACCGCTCGTTCGTGCACCACATGCTCGACAGCAACCAGGACCGCGCGATCGTCGAAGGCGTGATCGGGCTGGCGCGCACCTTCCAGTGCGCGGTGATCGCCGAGGGCGTGGAGTCGCCCGCCCAGGCGCGCGCGCTGCTCGACATGGGCTGCCACATCGGCCAGGGCACCGGCATCGCCGCGCCGATGCCGGCCGCGGCGGTCGCGAGCTGGGTGCGCGAGTACCGCGGGCTGTTCGCACTCGGCGTGGCCGGCGCGGCGCCGCGCAGCAGCGCCGCCGGCGCGGCCGAGTAGCGCGCTGCCGGCGCGCGGCGCCGCGCCGGCGGCGCCTCAACGGCGCCTCACCGTCGTCATATCGTCGCCAGGCGATCGTCCCGCCGGGGCACACGGCGGCGCCCTGAGCAGGCCGTCGGTGCGCGCGCCGTAGACTGACGGGCCATGATCCCGCCGACCTTCGTCCAGGAGCTGCTGGCGCGCACCGACATCGTCGAGGTCGTGCAGCGCCGCGTCGAGCTGAAGAAGGCCGGCATCAACCTCAGCGGCCTGTGCCCGTTCCATGCGGAGAAGACGCCCAGCTTCATCGTCAGCCCGTCGCGGCAGACCTACCACTGCTTCGGCTGCGGCGCGCACGGCAACGCGCTGGACTTCCTGATCGAGAACGCCGGCCTGGGTTTTCGCGATGCGGTCACCGAGCTGGCGCAGGCCGTCGGCCTGGCGGTGCCCGACGAGCCCACCGATCCGGCGCAGCGCGTTCTGGTGATCACTGGCCAGGACGTGCAGAACGGGCTGGATCGCTCCGCCGGCATCT
>CAZKCJ010000147.1:6271-7369 GCA_964550885.1 uncultured Rubrivivax sp.
GGCGCGGCAGGCGCGCGCGAAGCGCACGACGCTGCACGAGCTGCTCGCCCGCGCAGCCGCGCACTTCCGCGAGCAGCTGCGCGCGCACCCGCCGGCGCTGGCCTACCTGCAGCGCCGCGGCTTGAGCGACGAGGTGGTCGCGACCTTCGGCCTGGGCTACGCACCGGCGCGCTGGCGCAGCCTGGCCAGCGCGTTCGCGCGCTACGACGATCCGCTGCTGGTCGACGCCGGGCTGGTGATCGCGCCGGACGCGGCCGCGGCCGAAGCCGAAGCGCGTCGCTACGACCGCTTTCGCGACCGGCTGATGTTCCCGATCCGCTCGGTCGCCGGCGAGGTCATCGGCTTCGGCGGGCGAGTGCTCGACGGCGGCGAGCCCAAGTACCTGAACTCGCCCGAGACCGCGGTCTTCGTCAAGGGCCGCGAGCTCTACGGCCTGTACGAAGCGCGCAGCGCGATCCGCGCGCGCGGCAGCGTGCTGGTGGTCGAGGGCTACATGGACGTGGTCGCGCTCGCCCAGTTCGGCGTGGCCAACGTCGTCGCCACCCTCGGCACCGCCTGCACCGGCGAGCAGCTGGGCAAGCTGCTGCGCTTCGCCGACACCGTGGTCTTCGCGTTCGACGGCGACGCCGCCGGCCGGCGCGCGGCGGCCCGGGCACTGGTCGCCGCACTGCCGCTGGCGCTGGACACCCGCAGCCTGCGCTTCCTGTTCCTGCCGCCCGAGCACGACCCGGACAGCTTCATCCGCGCGCACGGCGTGGCCGCGTTCGAGCAGGCGCTGGCCGACGCGGTGCCGCTGTCGCGCCAGCTGCTCGAGCAGGCCGGCGCCGACTGCGACCGCGACAGCGCCGAAGGCCGCGCGCGGCTGCTGGCCAACGCGCGACCGCTGTGGGCGGCGCTGCCGCCGGACGGCATGCTGCGCCGCCAGCTGCTCGGCGACCTGGCTGAAGCCGCGCGGCTGCCGGTCGACGAGCTCGCGCGCGCCTGGGCCCTCGGCGGTGGTGTCGCCGCGGCACCGGCCGCCGCCGGTGCGAGCGCCGCCGCACCCGCGCGCGCGCCAAGGTCGGCGGCGGCGGCCGGCCCCTCCGGCGCGCGCCCGCC
>CAZKCJ010000148.1:0-7366 GCA_964550885.1 uncultured Rubrivivax sp.
CGCGCCAGTGCTTGGTTTCAGCCTGCACGACCCTCGTCCAACTGCCGGATCTAGGTTGAATCCGGTTCAGCCGAGCACGTTGGCCAGCGTCAGCAGCGCCAGCAGCAGCATCCACAGCACGACCGCGCGCCAGACCAGCCCGACCAGGCTGTGCAGGTGCGCGGGCTGCAGCGGCACACCGGCGGTGGAGCCGCCGGCGGCGGCCAGGCCGGCATCGACGCCGCCGCTGAAGCTGCGGCTGCGGTCGGGGGTGATGCCGGGTGCGGCGTCGCCGCCGAGCTGCACGCCGACTGCGCCGGCTGCCGCCGCGAGGATCACGCCTTCGTTCGCGTGCCGCCACAGCCCGGCATCGCGGCGCCAGCCGTTGATCGCCTCCTCGAAGTTGCCGACCACCGCGAAGCCGAACGCGGTCAGCCGCACCGGCAGGTGGTCGATCCGCTCGAACGCGCTGCGGGCGACGTCGAGCAGCTGCTGGTGCGACGGCGCGTCCAGCGCGCGCTGCCGATAGCCCCAGTAGCGCGCGACGAACTCGGCCATCCGGTACAGCACCGCGCCCGCCGGCCCCAGGCCGATCGCCGCGCCGGCGACGAACCAGAAGAACACGCCGAACACGTGGCGATGCGCGGCCAGCAGCGCGTGCTCGACCACGTGGCGCAGCACCTCGGTGCGCGGCAGCTCGCTCGCGTCCAGATGCAGCCACTCGCCGAGCAGGCGGCGCGATGCGTCCTCGTCGCCGCGCTCGAAGGCGAGGCGAATGTCGGTGAAGTAGTGGCTGAACTGTCTGAAGCCGAGGGTCAGGTACAGCACGCCGACGTTGGCGGCCAGGCCGAGCAGCAGGTTCAGCTGCGCGAGCGCGCGGTACAGCGCGAAGCTCAGCAGCACCGGCACCAGCACCGACACCACCCATACCACCCACGCGTGGTGCGGCCGGCCGGCGTCGAAGTTGCGGCCGACCCAGCCGACCCAGGCCTTGAGCCGCTCGTGCACCCAGTTGTCGCGCGGCAGCGGCTTGAGCTGCTCGACCAGCAGCGCGAACAGCACGGCGAAGAAGCTCATCGCCGGCATCATAGCCAGCGGTGCACCGGGCACGCGTGCGGCACTGCCATCGGCTCGCGATCACGCGCGCTGCCGCCGCATGCGGCTGCGGACCAGACCGCCGCACGCACGGCGAGCGAACCGTTCGGCCCGCCGGACAGCGCGGTCAGACACCGCCATGCAGGCGCGCGGCCGCGAAGCCGCGCGCGCCGCTCAGGCGCGCAGGAACGCGTACAGGTTGCGCAGCATCGCCGCGGTCGCGCCCCAGATCACGTAGCGGTGTGCGTGCCCCTGGGCGTCGACCGCGTCCCACGGCATCGACAGGAACTGCCGCTGCTGCCCGTCCCACTCGTACAGGTGGCGCTGGTGGTGCGCCGGCGTCATCAGGAAGCGCAGCGGCACCTCGAAGGCCTCGGCGACTTCGAAGCGGTCCAGGTGCAGCTCGAACGGCGGGTGCACCAGCGCGACCACCGGCGTGACCACGTACTCGGTGATCGTGGTGTACGCGGGCAGCGCGCCGATCACCTCGACCGCGGCGCGCGGCAGGCCGACCTCTTCCTGCGCTTCGCGCAGCGCCGCGGCGACGCCGTCGGCGTCCTGCGCCTCGACCCGGCCGCCGGGGAAGCTGATCTGGCCGGCATGGTCGCGCAGGTGCTCGGTGCGGCGGGTCAGCAGCACCTGCAGCCCCTGCGGGCGCTCGACCAGGGGCACCAGCACCGAGGCCGGGGCCAGCGTGTGGCCGCTGGCGCCGACGTCGCCCGGCAACTCGGGCACGAAAGCGGGTTTCGCGGCGAAGCGGCGGCGCAGCGAGCCGGGCTCGAGCTCGGCCGCATCGACCGCCGGCAGGTGCGCGTCGGTGCCGATCACCGGGATCGCGAGCGGGTCGCGGATGCGGGTGCGGGTCATCGCGGCAGCCACTGGACGCTGGCGGGCGCAGAAACGATCAGCGCTGCCGGGCAAGTCCGGTCGGGGGCGCCACCGCGGCTGAAGGCGTTGCCGGCCGCGCCGCGCAGCCGGTGCACGTCGGCCGCCCGCCGCCGCTGCACGTCGCCACGGCCGGCGGCTGCCGGCGCGATGCCCTCCAGCAACCCGACCCTGCTGCCGCGTACGCCGCCGGGCAGCGCGCGGCGCCCGACCCGCCCCGCCGCCGCGACGCGGGCGCGCTTCAGCTGAGCTTCTCCTTGATCCGCGCCGACTTGCCGCTGCGCTGGCGCAGGTAGTACAGCTTCGCGCGGCGCACGTCGCCGCGGCGCTTGACTTCGATGCCGGCGATCAGCGGGCTGTACAGCTGGAACGTGCGCTCCACGCCTTCGCCGTTGGAGATCTTGCGCACGATGAAGCTGCTGTTGAGGCCGCGGTTGCGCCGCGCGATCACCACGCCTTCGAAGGCCTGCACGCGCTTGCGCGCGCCTTCGACGACGTTGACGCTGACGATCACCGTGTCGCCGGGAGCGAAGCTCGGGATCGGCTTGTTCAGGCGCGCGATTTCCTCTTGCTCGAGGGTGCGGATCAGGTCCATCGGGGTTCTCCGGAGGATCGTGCCGGCGCTGGATCGAATGGTGGCTGCGGCGGGCCCGACTGGCCCTCACCGCTGCCTGGGAAGCCCGGCAGAGGATCGAAAACCGGCCATTATAGGTTGGCCGACTGCAGGAAACGCTCGTCATCGGCGTCCAGCCGGCCGGCCGCCCGGGCCGCGGCGATCAGCTCGGGCCGGCAGCGCGCAGTGCGCGCGAGCGCCTGCTCGCGACGCCAGCGCGCGATCGCCGCGTGGTCGCCCGACAGCAGCACCGGCGGCACCTGCGCGCCGGGGTCACCGCCACGCGCATCCGCCAGGCGCTCGGGGCGGCTGTAGTGCGGCCCCTCGAGCAGCCCGTCGGCGAAGCTGTCCTGCTCCGCCGAGCCGGCGCTCAGCACGCCGGGCTGCAGCCGCGCGACCGCATCCAGCAGCACCAGCGCCGGCAGCTCGCCGCCCGACAGCACGTAGTCGCCGATGCTCAGCTCGAGCGTGACCTCGCGCTCGATCACCCGCTGGTCGACGCCTTCGTAGCGCCCGCACAGCAGCACCGCGCCGCCACCGGCGGCCAGCTCGTGCACCAGCGCCTGATCGAGCCGCCGCCCGCCGGGGCTGAACCCGATCACCGGTGCGGCACCGCGCGCGGCGCGCACCGCCGCCAGCGCACGCAGCAGCGGCTCGGCCAGCATCACCATGCCCGGGCCGCCGCCGTAGGGGCGGTCGTCGACACGCCGGTAGGCGTCGTCGGCGAAGTCGCGCAGCTGCCACGCGCGCAGCTCGATCAGGCCCTGCTCGAACGCGCGGCGGGTCACACCGTGCCGGCGCAGCGGCTCGAACCACTCGGGGAACAGCGTGATCGCGTCGAAGCGCATCGGGCGCTCGCGGGATCAGTAGTCCAGGCCCCAGTCGACCAGGATGCGCCGACCGGCGCGGTCGACGCGATCGACGTAGGCGCCGACAAACGGGATCAGCCGCTCGGGTGGCGCTTCGGCGCCGGCGGCAGCCAGCAGCTGCACGCGCAGCACGCAGTGCACGCCGGTGTCGATCAGGCCGACCACCTCGCCCAGGTCGACGCCGTCGCGGTTGCGCACCGCGAGCCCGATCAGGTCGACCCAGTAGTACTCGTCTGCCTCAGGCGCCGGGAAGCTAGCGCGGGCGACGAAGACCTGCGCGCCGCACAGACGCTCGGCGGCATCGCGGTCGGCTATGCCGCGGATCGCGGCGACCACCCCGCCGCCGTGGCGGCGCGCCTGCACGACTTCGCGCGGCCCCGGCCCCACAGCGTCAGCCCGGTCCGCTGAAGGCTGCAGGTACCACTGTTTCGACGCCAGCAGCGCAGCCGGATCGGCCGCATACGGGTGCACTCGCACCCAGCCCTTCACACCCCAGGCGGCGGCGATCCGGCCGACCTCGACCGCATCGGCGGGCAGACCCGCTTCGGTGGAACTGGCGGGCGAGGCCCGCGGCACCGGCTCCCCACCTGCGCCGGTCAAGCCCTCGGGCAGCGCGGTCACCGGCCTGCCCTTTGCGCTGTGCGCTCCCGGATTTGCGCTCGTGAGCAGCGCGCCGCGCTCAGGCGGCGCGCTTGGCCTGGTCGACCAGGCGCGCAACCGTCGGCGACAGCTGCGCGCCCACGCCGGCCCAGTAGCCGACCCGATCGAGCGCGACGCGCAGCGGCTGCTCGCCGCCGGCGGCCATCGGGTTGTAGAAGCCGACGCGCTCGATGAAGCGGCCGTCGCGGCGCACGCGCGAGTCGGCGACGACGATGTTGTAGAAGGGGCGCTTCTTCGCGCCGCCGCGAGCCAGCCGGATGACGACCATGATGACGAGTTCCTCGACGATTGCGCCGCTGCTGCCGCCGCTGCCGGCGCGCTGCCGGCAGCACGACGGCCATCGCCCCGCCGGGGGCTTGCAGCCCCTCACGGGCTGCGCGACGCGTTGCGAACCGGGTATTCTAGCCGCCGGCCGATCGGGTGCGGCTGGGCTTGCGCCGGCGGCGTCGGCGACCCTTCGCCGCCGGCGGCACCACCGGTGTGCTGCCGAACGCCGCTTCGCTGCGGCTCGTGGGGGCGCAGCGACGCAAGGGGGCACACGCGCAAGGATGTCCGCAGATCCCCAGCGTCGGCGCCGTCGCGCGAGCGTCGGCAAGCGCCCGTAAACGCAGCCGCGCCGCCGCCGCCCAGGTCTGGCAGCCGCGGCGGCGCAGCGCATCACCGCCGGCACGAGGAACCCATGCCCGACCCGAGTTCGCCACCCCCACCGCGCTACCGATCGAAGGCGGTCGCGACCTGGCTCGCCGTGCTCGGCGGCGCGCTCGGCGCCGACCGCTT
Organism: uncultured Rubrivivax sp.; assembly: GCA_964550885.1. Classification (GTDB taxonomy): domain Bacteria; phylum Pseudomonadota; class Gammaproteobacteria; order Burkholderiales; family Burkholderiaceae_C; genus Rubrivivax. Next base: position 4,879 of record CAZKCJ010000148.1, read on the forward strand.
CTACCTGCACGGCTGGCGCGACCGGCTCGGCTGGCTGTACTGGCCGCCGACGCTGCTCGGCCTGGTCGGGGTGCAACGCATGCGCGCCTTCGGCCAGGACGACCGGGTTGCCTGGGCGCTGATCCCGCTGCTCGGCCTGGCGCTGTCGGCAGCGATGCTCGGTGCGATCATGCACGGGCTCACCCCCGACGCCGCCTGGAGCCGGCGCCACAACCCGCGGCTGCCGGCGCGCAGCAGCGGCTGGCTGCCGGTGCTCGGTGCGGTCACCGCGCTGGCGATCGGCGCGACGGTGCTGATCGGCACGATCGCCTTCAGCGTGCAGCGCTTCTTCGAGTGGCAGCAGCCGCCGCCAGTGGCCGCAACCGCGACGGTGCCGGCGCGTGACGCCCAGCTTCCGCCACGCACTGCTTGATCCGTAACCGCCGCAGCGCCGATTCACGCGCGCCCGGCAGCGCGCTCAGAACAGCAGCCGCCCGATCGCGTAGGCAATCGCCGCGATCGCCGCGGTGGCCGGGATCGTCAGCACCCAGGCCCAGACGATCCGACCCGCCACCGCCCAGCGCACCGCCGACGGGCTGCGCATCGCGCCGACGCCGACGATCGCGCCGGTGATCGTGTGCGTGGTCGACACCGGGATGCCGAGCCCGGTCGCGATGAACAGCGTCGCCGCGCCACCGGTCTCGGCGCAGGCGCCGCCGACCGGCTTGAGCTTGGTGATCCGCTGCCCCATCGTCTTGACGATCCGCCAGCCGCCGAACAGCGTGCCCAGCCCGATCGCCAGGTAACAGCTGACGATCACCCAGATCGGCGGCGAGCTGTCGCCCACCGACGACGCGCCGGCGACGATCAGCAGCATCCAGATGATGCCAATCGTCTTCTGCGCGTCGTTGCCGCCGTGGCCGATCGAGTACAGCCCCGCGGTCAGCACCTGCAGCCGCCGGAACGCGTTGTCCACCCGCAGCGGCGACGACCAGCGGCACAGCCAGCTGATCATCACCATCATCGCCGACGCGAACACGAAGCCCAGTGCCGGCGACACCACGATGAAGGCGATCGTCTTCAGGATGCCGGCGGCGATCAGCGGCGCGGTGCCGGCCTTGGCCAGCGTCGCGCCGACGATGCCGCCGATCAACGCGTGCGACGAGCTCGACGGGATCCCCCACCACCAGGTCAGCAGGTTCCAGGCGATCGCGCCGATCAGCGCGCCGAACACCACGTACTGGTCGACCACCCCCGGGTCGACGATGCCCTTGCCCACGGTGGACGCGACCTTCAGCTGGAAGATGAACACCGCGATCACGTTGCACGATGCCGCCAGCATCACCGCGGTGCCCGGGCGCAGCACGCCGGTGGAGACCACCGTGGCGATCGAGTTCGCCGCGTCGTGGAAGCCGTTCATGAAGTCGAACAGCAGCGCCAGGGTGATCAGCACGACCAGCACCCACACACTCATCGGCAGCGCCCCCCTCGGCGCGCGGCGCCGCCATCCGCGGCCGGCTGCGGGCGCGACGCGGCAACGATCAGCCGCGCCGGCTGCGAGCGCAGCGCAGCGGCGCCCGCAGCCGCGCGGGCCCGCAGCGGCCGATGCGCGGACCGCGGCCGCACCCGTGCGCTGTGCATCGGGACCCCGGCCGCCTCAGGCGTTCTCGAGGACCACGCCCTCGATCATGTTGGCGACGTCCTCGCAGCGGTCGGTGATCGCCTCGAGCTGCTCGTAGATCGCCTTGAGCTTGATCAGCTCGCGCACGTCGACCTCCTCGCGGAACAGCCGCGACATCGCCTCGCGCAGCACCCGGTCGGCGTCGGACTCCAGCTGGTCGATCTCCTCGCAGGCCTTGACCGCGGCCTCGACCACGTCGGCGCGGCTCAGGCGCGGCAGCAGCCCGACCGCGTGCGCGACCCGGTCGCAGCAGCGCGCGCTGATGTCGCCCAGGCACAGCACCTCGTCGGTCAGCTTGCGCACGTCGTACAGCGTCAGCGTCTCGGTCGCGTCCTGCAGCAGGTCGCAGATGTCGTCCATCGAGTCGATCAGCCCGTGGATGTGCTCGCGGCTGATCGGCGTGACGAAGGTGCGGTGCAGCAGCCGGTGGACCTCGGCGGCCACCCGGTCGGCAGCGTGCTCGGCATCCTGCACCTCGGCCGCGTAGCGCGCGCGCGCGTCCGGGTCGTCGTAGTGGCGGGTCAACTCGGTGAAGGCGCGCACCGCGCGCACGATGCAGGCGGCATGCTGGTCGAACAGGATGAAGAAGTTGCCTTCGCGCGGCAGCAGTTTGGCCAACAGCATCTCGGTGTCTCCAGGGCGTGCAACGCCGACCCGAGCCGGCGCGCGCGATTCTAGGGGGGCTGGCGTACGCCGCTGCCGAGTCCCCGGACATCGCGTGTTGATAACAGCGCCCCACGGGCGGCCGCTGCCGGATTCAGGCTCGGGCCCGGCCGCGCGCATGGCCGCGCGCATGGTCGCGCGCATGGTCGCGCACATGGTCGCGCA
>CAZKCJ010000149.1:0-7354 GCA_964550885.1 uncultured Rubrivivax sp.
GATCGAGCCAACAGAGAGAGTCCGCACAACCGGTATTCAGCAGCGCAGCGCCGCCGCAGCCGACTCGCGGATGCCGCTGAGCGCCTCGTCCAGGCCGACGTTGTTGTGCTCGAGCACGCGCTCGGCGCGGTAGCTGGAGCGCACCAGCGGGCCGCTGACCACCTCCAGGAAGCCCTTGGCCAGCGCCAGCTCGCGGTAGCGCAGGAACTCGTCCGGCGTGACGAAGCGCCGCACCGGCAGGTGGTTGCGGGTCGGGCGCAGGTACTGGCCCATCGTGACCACGTCGACCTCGGCGGCGCGCATGTCGTCCAGCGCCTGCTCGACCTCGGCGTCGGTTTCGCCCAGGCCGAGCATCAGGCTGGTCTTGGACACCGTCTGCGGCGCGTACTGCTTGGCGAAGCGCAGCACCGCCAGCGTCTGTTCGTAGCCGGCGCGCGGGTCGCGCACCGGGTGGGTCAGGCGCCTGACCGTCTCCAGGTTCTGCGCGTAGGTGGCCAGGCCCGCGTCCAGCACCTTGGCCACCAGCTCGTGGCGGCCCTGGAAGTCGGGGGTCAGCGCCTCGACCGCGGTGTCGGGCCGGCGCGCGTGGATCGCGCGGATGCAGGCCGCGTAGTGGCCGGCGCCCAGGTCGCCCAGGTCGTCGCGGTCGACCGAGGTCAGCACCACGTAGCGCAGGTCCATCAGCGCGACCGCGTCGGCGACGTTGGCCGGCTCCTGCGGGTCGAGCCAGCCGCGCGGGTTGCCGGTGTCGACCGAGCAGAACCTGCAGGCGCGCGTGCACACCGAGCCCATCAGCATCAGCGTCGCGGTGCCGCGGCCCCAGCACTCGGCGATGTTCGGGCACTTGGACTCGGCGCAGACGGTGGCCAGCCGGTGCGAGCGCACGATCTCGAGGATCGCCTGGTAGCGCGCACCGCTGGGCAGCCGCACCCGCAGCCAGTCGGGCTTGCCGCCGACGTCGGGGATCTCGGTCAGCGCGCTCGGCTTGATGCCGTCGCGCACCGCGCGCGTGCCCTGTGCGGTCGTGACCTTGGTGCCCGATGCCGGGCGCGAGGCGTTGGGGGTCGGATGGCTCACGGGCAGGTCTTCGTGGTGCGCGCTACGGACCGCTGCATTCGCGGCGCCGCGCAGCGTGATCGTAGCGCGTGGCCGCAAGCACTGGCCGCGGCAGGGCGGCGCGGCGCAGGGTAGGGCGGCGGTGGACTGCGCTGGGCAGGGCAGGGTAGCGCCGCACGGCGCAGGACGGCTGTAGCCCGCTTCGCGCGTCGGCTGCCGCCGCCGCGCGTCAGGCCCGCCGCGTGCGCACCGCCAGGCTCTGGGTCGCGCGGCCGATCAGCCCCTCGGTGTCATACAGCGCCGACTCGGCCAGGCCGCCGCCGGTGGGCCCGAGCAGCGTGCGTGCGTCGATGCAGATCCATTCACCGACCGGGCGGCGCAGCAGGTTCAGCGTCAGGTCGGAGTTGACGAACGAGTACGCCTGGTAGTCGAGCGCCGCGCTGATGCCGTTGCCCGAGTCGGCGGCGACCGCGACGCGTTGATAGCCGCTCGCCGTCTCGCCTTCGACCAGCGGCTGGCGCAGCCGGAACCAGATCGCGCTCGGACCGTCGAAGATCCGGCCGCGGGCGCAGCGGGTCTCGACCAGGTCGGCGTAGCCGATGCGCCGCCCGGCGAACGGGAAGTGTGCGGCGGGCGCGTCGGCGGGCGCCGGCGTCAGCAGCGGCAGCGGGTGGCCGGGCGTGCCCGCGGGCAGCGCGAACGGGGCCTCGCGCTGCGCGAGCGCGGTGAAGCGCGCGAGCTCGCGGCCATCGGCCAGCAGCCGCGCCGACAGGTGGGCGGCGTTGCGGCCGACGTAGTCGGCCGCAACCTCCACCTGCAGCTCGCCGATCGGCAGCGGCCGCAGCAGGTTCGCGGTCACGCGCGCGAGGTGGGTGAGCCCGTGGCCCTGCGCGAGGCGCTCCAGCTCGCCGCAGACCAGCGCGATCGGCGGCCCCGCGTGCTGGTGCGCGGCGTCCCAGGGGCCGCGGGTCAGCTCGCTCGCCCGGTAGCGGCCGCCGCCTAGCGCCTGGAAGGCCGCGCCCGGCGTCGTGCCCGGCGCGGCCTCAGGCGGCGTCGACATCGGCGGCTGCGCTCCGGACCACGGCTGTCTATTTCGCCGGCGTCCCGAAGCTGTGGCGCAGCTGCTTGCCGAGCGTGAGCAGGAAGCGCAGCGTGTCCTGCGCCTCGGGGTCGCGCATGATCTGCCACAGCCCGCCGAAACCGCCGGCCGAGCGCGGCGCGCTGCGGCTCGCCTGCGCGGCGGCGTCGATCGACTGCAGCAGCTCTTGCACCGTGGTCAGCCGCTCGACCAGCGCCGGCAGCATCGACGCGATCCGCTCGAGCGCGCCGCTCTCCTGCAGCCCCTCGAGCATCTGGATCACCTGCACCGCACCGCCGCGGTTGAAGCGATCGAGCAGCGCGAGCCCGGTGCCCACGGTGTCGGTCAGCCGGCCGACCATCTCGTCGGTGAGCGCGTCCTCGGCGGCGCCGTACACCCGCGCGAGCCGCGCCAGGCGCTGCAGGTCGCCGCTGTTGACCAGCTCGGCGATCACCGGGATCGCGCGATCCAGCCCCGAGCGGTTGATCCGGTCGAGCAGCGCCAGCCCTTCGCCGACCGCGCCGCTCAGCCGGCCGACCATCTCGTCAGTCAGCGCGTCCTCGGCCGACGCATAAATCCGCGCCAGCTGCGCCAGCCGGTCGAGGTCGCCGCTGCCGATCAGCCGGGTCAGCGCCGGCAGCGCGCGCGCGACGCCGGCGCGGTTGAACTGGTCGACCAGGTCGACCGCGTCGCCGGCGGTCGACGCCAGGCGCGCGACCATCTCGTCGGTCAGCGCGTCGCGCGCGGCTGAGACCACGCGCTCGACTTCGTAGTCCACGCCCCGGGTGGATTCGCCTTGTCCGTCCATGTGCGGCTCCTTGCGCCTGAGGCTCAGAGCAGCCCGCGCGCCGAGACCCAGTACAGCTTGTTGTACGCGGTCTTGAACCAGTGCACCGCCTTGGTCGGCGGCTGCGGGTCGGGCGGGTTCTGGTAGTCGAACATCGCGTAGGTCGCGCGGTCCTTGCCGGCCTCGATGAAGCAGAAGACCTTGCCGTCGTACTCGCGCACCGGCGCGCCCAGCTTGACCAGCGCGGCGATGTTCTCGCCCAGCACCTCGGCCTCGAAGTGCGCGGTCGAGCCGGCCTTGCTGATCGGGATGTTGGTCGCGTCGCCGAGCACGAACACGTTGCTGCGGCCCTCGAGCGCCAGCGACGCGCGGTTGGTCGGCAGCCAGCCGCCGGCACCCAGGTTGTTCTGCTCGATCACCTCCATGCCGCGATGCGCGGGGATCGAGACCAGCAGGTCGAACTTGGCCTCGCCGCCTTCCTCGCTCTTCACCACCTTGGCCGCGCCGTCGACCTCCTTCACGTTGAAGAAGGTTTCGTAGGTGATGCCGAGCCGGTCGAACTCGGGCGCTGCCCACTTCGCGACGTTCTCCAGCGAGTGCACGCGGCCGATCGGGTAGGTGTAGTGCAGCTGCACCTTGTCGCCGAGGCCGCGGTCCTTGAAGTAGTCGTGCAGCATGAAGGTGATCTCCAGCGGTGCCATCGGGCACTTGTGCGGCACCCCCATCGCGACCACCACCCTGCCGCCCTGGAACTCGCGCAGCGCCTTGAACATCTTCAGCGCGCTCTCCTCGGTGTAGAAGGTCTGCGCGTGCTCGGCCAGCCCCGGGATCAGCTCGGGCGCGGGGCGCGAGCCGGTGGCGATCGCCATCAGGTCGTAGTCGAAGACCTTGCCGCTCTTGGTCTTCACCTTGTTCTCGTCGAGCAGGAACTGCTCGACCGGATCGACGTGCAGCGTGATCCCGGGCTCGAGCAGCGACGCCTGGTCACGGTACAGCTCGTCCGGGGTCGCGCGGCCGAAGGCCAGGTACAGCAGCCCCGGCTGGTACATGTGCCGCTCGGACGCGGTGAGCATCGTCAGCTTGACCTTGCCCGAGCGGATCTCCGGTGCGAGCCGCCGCGCGAGGTTGTTGCCGAGAATGGTGCCGCCCATGCCGCCACCGACGATCAGGATCTTCATCGCTGTCTCCTTCGTTGCAGGGGTTTGCCGCCGGCGAATTTACTTCGTCTTCTTCACGGCGATGTGCCAGACCCCGCCCTCCTCGCGGGTACCGAGAAACTCGTGGCCGACCTTGCGGATCCACTCGGGCACGTCATCGGCCGAGCCCTTGTCGCTGGACAGCAGCTCCAGCTCGTCGCCGACCTGCGCGAGCTTCATCCAGCCGATCAGCTCCATCAGCGGCCCCGGGCAGAAGCTGCCGCGGGCGTCGATCACCTTGCGCTCGGCCATGTGGTGCTCCTAGAAGGTCAGGATCGAGCCGCCGCTCGCGTCGTGCAGGAAGCGGGTGACCCCCAGCGGTTCGGCGAGCCACGGCAGCAGCTGGCTGGTGTCGATGCCCATCACGTCGATCGCCATCGAGCACGGGTGGATCTTCGCGTCGCCGAGCTCGACCGCCTGCTCGAACAGGCTGCGAAACGGCGGCACCTTCTTGCCCGCCATCAGCTCGCCGAACGCGCCTTCGACTGGCGGCGCGTCGTCGTTGCCGTTGACGAACAGCGGCAGCGCGTTCATCGACAGCAGCACCTGCACCGCGCTGCCGCTGACCGCACCGACCGACGCGACCATCGCCGCCATCTGCAGCCGCTCGGCCGAGCCCGAGACGACGATGATGCTGAGCTTGCCCGAATCCATCGCGGCTCCTTCATTGGCCTGGGGGTCAGTCGGCGGCGGCCCGCGTCGGCGGTGCCGCCGCGATCGCCTCGAGCTGCGGCGCGCGGATCAGCTGGCCGTCGAGCCCGGCGTCGCGCGCGCTGCCGCCGTAGGCCACGGTCATCAGCTGCGAGTAGTACAGCACCGGCATCGCGAAGTTCGTGCCCTGCTGGCGGTTGATCTCGGTCTGGTAGACCTCGACGTTCGCCTGGCACAGCGGGCAGGGCGTGACGATCAACTGGGCGCCATGATCGTACGCCGATTCGACGATCGCGCGAATCTGCTGCTGGCTCTTCTCGGGCTCGGAGAAGGCGAGCGCGCCGCCGCAGCAGCTGACCTTCTGGTCGTAGTCGACCACCGCCTCGGCGCCCAGCGTCTGCACGATCCAATCCAGGAACAGCGGGTTCTCGAAGGACTCGCCGGCGATGCCGAAGGGCCGGTTGGTCTGGCAGCCGACGTAGCCGGCGATGCGCAGGCCGTCCAGCGGCTTGACCACCGGCGCGGCGAGCTGCTCGTAGCCCAGGTCCTCGACCAGCACCTCGACCATGTGCTTGACCTGTGTCTGCGCCTGGTAGTTCAGCCCGGCCTCGGCCAGCGCCTCGTTGGCGTCGGCGAGGAACTGCCGGTCCAGGTCCAGCGCCTGCTTCGACTCGCGCGTGTTCAGCCAGCACGCGGCGCAGGTTGCGACCAGGTCGCACCCGGGCAGGTGCTGCTCGGCCAGCGCCAGGTTGCGCGCGTTGAGCACGTGGCGGGTCAGCTCGCCGGCCTCGGCGTAGCTGATCGACGCGCTGCAGCAGTTCCAGTCGGGGATCTCGGCGAGCTCGATGTCCAGCGTGCGGCACATCGACTCGACCGAAGTCAGGTAGTTCGACGCCGACGCGCGCCGCTGCGACGAGCAGCCGGGGTAGAACGCGTACTGCTTCTTCGCCATCGTCAGCCTCCGGCGGTCTTCCTGCGCTGCTCGATCTGCGCGGCCTTCGCGAGGATCGCGGCCAGGCCGCTGCGGTCGCGCACGCGGTGCCCGCGCAGCAGCTCCAACGGGTTCAGGCGCCCCGCCTTGAGCAGCCCGAAGCCGATTTGGCGCATCTGCCAGCTCTTGCGGATGCCGGCGCCGAGCCCGTCCCGGAAGTACAGCCCGAGCGTCAGCCGCAACTCGTTGACCCGGCCGTTGCGCAGATAGTTGCGGTAGAAGCGCCGCGAGAAGTCGCGGGTGGGCTGCATCTTCGGCGCCAGGCCCTGCCGGTGCGCGTACTGCGCGAGGCCGTGCATGATCGTCGTGATCGGCAGCTGGCGCGGGCAGCGCACCACGCAGTTGTAGCAGCTGGTGCACATCCACATCGAGTCGGTCGCGAGCACCTGCTCGCGCTGCCCGGCGCGGATCAGCATGAACAGCTGCTGCGGCGAGTGCTCCCAGTGCGGGCCGAAGGGGCAGGAGCCGGCGCACACGCCGCACTGCATGCACATGCGCACCATCGCCCCGCCCTCGACCTCGCGCTCGACCTCGCACAGGAAGTCGTTGGTGTAGGCCGCCGGCGTGCTCACGCGCGCGCCCTCCGCGCGGGCTGCCGCGGCCGCCGTCCCCGGAAGCGGCCGGCGAGGCTCATGCGAAGCCCTTCATCGGCGACAGGCCGATCCCCTCGATCTCGGCGACGTAGGCGTCGATCAGCTCGGCCACGCGCCGGCTGTCGGTGATCGCGACCTCGACGCTGCGCACCCGCTCGGGCTCCAGGCCCAGCTGCTGCAGCGTGTCGTCGACCTTGCGCATGCGCTCGTCGGCGAGCTCGGAGCCCTTGACGAAGTGGCACTGGTAGTCGTCGCCCTTGCGGCAGCCCAGCAGCAGCATGCCGTCCCAGCCGCCGTTGAGCGCGTCGGTGATCCAGATCGTGTTGACCGAGCCCAGGCAGCGCACCGGAACCACGCGCACGCAGGCCGAGTACGCGTGGCGCGCGAAGCCGGCCATGTCCAGCGCCGGGTAGGCGTCGCTCTCGCAGGCGAGCACCAGGATCCGCGCCTTGCCCGAGAACTCGTCGGGCATGTCGATCGCCTTCAGCTGCGCGCCGACGGTGTTGACCGAGTAGTTCTCGAACGCGATCACCCGCACCGGGCAGGCGCCCATGCAGGTGCCGCAGCGGCGGCAGCGCGATTCGTTGAAGACCGGGTAGCCCTTGGCGTCCTCGTCGATCGCGCCGAACGGGCACTCGACGGTGCAGCGCTTGCACTGGGTGCAGCCTTCGAGGCGCACGATCGGGTACGACAGGTCGCCGCTGCGCGGGTGCGCGGCGCAGCCGGCGGCGGCGTGCTCGATCGCCTGGATTGCCTTCAGTGCGGCGCCGGCCGCGTCGTCGACCGCCTGCGCGATGTCCATCGGCCGGCGCACCGGGCCGGCGGCGTAGATGCCGGTGCGCCGCGTCTCGTACGGGAAGCAGATGAAGTGCGAGTCGGCCAGCCCGTGCCGCAGCTGCGGCAGGTCCGGGCCCTGGCGGTAGGCGAGGTTCAGCACCGACGCGCCGGGTTCGGCCGCCGCCGCGTCGGCGCCGATGCCGGCGTTGGGCACCTGGCCGGTGG
>CAZKCJ010000150.1:0-1653 GCA_964550885.1 uncultured Rubrivivax sp.
GAGCGCGACCTCGCGCAGCTGGAGATCGGCGCGCTGATGGACGCGGCCGGCGTCGGCGTGGCCACCTTCGACCGCGCGCGCGGCTGGCTGCGGCCGCGCACCGAGCGCCGGCGCGCGGCGGCGCGCCAGCCGGGGCTGCAGACGATCGCGCGCGAGATGGTCGAGCCGGACTCGCTGCCCGAGTACGAGCGGCTGCAGCAGGCGCTGCGCAGCGGCGAGCGCACCGAGGTGCGCTACGCGGTGCGGCACGCCGAGCTGGGCCGGCGCTGGCTGCTGACGCGAGTCGAGCCCGGCGGCAGCGACCCGGCGCGGCGCACCGTGGTCACGGTCGACGTGACCGAGCAGGAGGCGGCGCGCGCGGCGCTGCTGCGCCAGGCCGAACGTACCCGCTCGATCCTCGATTCGGTGCTGGTGGGCATCGTCACCGTCGGCCCTGGCGGCATCGAGTGGATGAACCGCTCGGCGCAGCGGATGTTCGGCGCCGACCTGGCGCGGCTGCGCGGTCAGCCGCTGGCGGTGGTGGCCACGCCCGAGCCCGAGCACCCGCTGCGCTCGGTCGCGTCGCTGGCGACGCTGGTGCCGGGGCAGTCGCGCAGCTTCGAGTGCCGGCTGAAGGCGCGCGACGGCCGCGAGTTCTGGGTGGTCGGCAACGCGGTGCTGACCGGCGATGACGCCGGCGCGCCGCAGGTCACGGTGGCGCTGCTGGACATCGAGCGCCGGCGCCAGGCCGAAGTCTCGATCGCGCAGGCGCAGGCGTCGCTGCAGCGGGTGATCGAGACCGCGCCGCTGGCGATCGCGCTGTTCGACGCCGCCAGCCAGCGGCTGCTGCAGCTCAACCAGATGGCGGCCGCGTTCTTCGGCCGGCCGCTGGCCGCGCTGACCGGGCGCACGCTGCTCGAGGCGCTGGGCGACGATCCGCTGCTGCGCCTGGGTGCGGAGCTGTCGGCGGCGCGCTCGACCCCCGAGGTGCTGCGCCGCGAGCTGCAGCGCCCGGACCGCGGCGGCAGCCGCTGGTGGGACATCCGCGTGGTCTCGCTGCCCGGTGGCCTGGCCGGCAGCGAGCAGGTGCTGCTGGTGGCCAGCGACGTGACCGAGCAGCGGGTCGAGGCCGAGCGCCGCTACGAGGCGGCGATCGCGCAGCGCGAGATGCTGGTGCGCGAGGTGCACCACCGGATCAAGAACAACCTGCAGGGCGTGGCCGGGCTGCTGCAGCACAACGCCGCGCGCCACCCGGAGCTGGCGACGCTGCTGGGCGAGTCGATCGGGCAGGTGCAGGCGATCGCGCAGGTCTACGGGCTGCAGGTCGGCGGCGGCGGGCCGCTGCGCCTGGCCAGCGTGCTCGAGGCGATCGCGCAGTCGGCGCAGCGCAGCTTCGGCCGGCCGGTGGCGGTGCAGGTCGAGGACGACGCGGCGCGCGCGCTGGTGCTGCCCGAGGCCGAGTCGATCCCGATCGCGCTGACGCTGAACGAGCTGCTGACCAACGCGAACAAGCACGGCAGCGACGGCGAGCTGTGCTGCCGGCTGCGGCGCGACGGCGACGCCGCGCAGCTCGAGGTGATCAACCCGGGCGCGCTGCCCGCCGGCTTCGACCTGCAGGCGATCCCCGGCGGGCTCAGCGGGCTGGGGCTCGCGCGCTCGCTGCTGCCGCGGCGC